>JANOTM010000339.1:0-4164 GCA_031416355.1 Gammaproteobacteria bacterium | reverse complement strand
CTGCGCTATTGCCGCCAACGGCAAGCGCCGCTCATGCAGGAGTCGCCACGCCTCCTGCGCCACGCGCGCCGTGGCGGCAAGCTGCAACAGCGCGCTGGCGTGTTCCGATTCCGCGATCACCCGCTCCCACAGGGTATGCTCCTGGGCCGGCGCCAGCAGGAGATGGCGCGCACCGTCGGGTGTATCGAGAGATGCTTGCCAGCACGCTTGCAGCCAGGCGCCCCATGGCAGAATCTGGGGACGCTCCCACACTGGCACGCCGCGTGCGCACTGGCGGCGGGTATAGACGTCCGCCAGGGCGCGGCTGAGCCGCTGCCCCGCGGTGATCACCAGGGTATCGTTGTTCAGGCTGTCGAGAAAAGTAGGATGCATGCGTTCCCCGCAGTATGGCACATCGTATCATGCCGTAGCATGGTGCGGGGACGGGGCGCTGGGTGTGTCCGCCAAACATGTCATTGCGATCCATCATTATAGTGCGGAGGACAAGAGGATATCTTATCTTGGTGCATCCCTCTTGGAGGGTCTGAGACGAAGGTGTTTTCGCTTGATTGTCCACGCTCCCACACGGCACGATCAAGCAAAATTGCCCTCACTCCTACCCCTCTCCAAAAGGGGGGATGGAATCCATAATTACGCACTATTTTTCTGACAGATTGGTAAGTGAGCACCACTCCACAGGATAACGCCAACAACTCGGTATACAGTCATCGCCTGCGAGTGCGACGGCGGCGGCGTATCCCGGCAGCACGTTCAACGCATGCAGGTGCCAGCGCTCGGGCGCAAGACGCTTATCGTTAGAATACAACAATCGCGCTGGCTCGTCAGGAGCGAGAGTGACCGCGAAATCGCTTAAGCCGATATGCAACCCATCCCCCATGGCCTTCACGCACGCCTCTTTGCGTGCCCAGGCATTAAAAAAGGCCTGCATCCTTATATCCTGGGGTAACATGCACAGGGAGGCGTATTCTTCCGGGGCGAAGAATCTGGACGCCATCTCGTTAAATGGTGTATCCACACGCAGGTATTCGATATCCACACCTACTTCACCGCCGCGGTGTAGCGCATAGAGCGCCAGACCCGCGGAGTGTGAAACGTTGAAGTAGAACCGGGTCGCGATATTTCTGGGGAGGTAAGGTTTGCCGTATTGGCCGTAGAGAATAGGCACGTGCGCAGGCCCGATGCCAAGATATCGGCCGAGCAATAGCCGCAATTGCGCGCGTGCGCAAATGAACCGATCACGGTCCGTGGGAAAATAATAGCGTTGCGCTTTTTGTTTTTCATCATCGGTCAGTAGGATCCAGAGCATTTGGGCCTGTTCTGGGCCAAGGTCGATGTCAGCCAGCCACACAAGCAATCCGCCTTGAGTTAGGAGCGGAAGCTCCTTGGGTGTTGGCCACTGGTGATAAGCGCTAGCCATAAATCTCAAAACCCTTAAAGGCCAATCCGATAAATACGGCATTATCCACGTTCAATAACTCGTCTAAACTCGATTATCCCCAAGCTTGGGTATGACACGTACCGGCTCAGCAGTAGGCCAGCGCGCCGTCAAGGTCACCATGGATGCTGTCGGCCAGCAGATTCAACACCGCCTTCTGCGCATCGTGGATAAAGAAATGCGCGCCGTCGAATTGGTGCATGTTGAAGCCGACTGCGGTGTGCTTTTCCCAGCCGACCATTTCGCTTGCCGGCACCGCCAGGTCGCTGCGCCCCGCTAGGGCGGTAATCGGAACCGGCAATGGCATGTCTGGTACATGACGATAGTTTTCGTGCAGGTGGAAATCGGCACGCAACATCGGCATCAGTACGTCCATCGTTTCACGGTGTCTTAATACCGCTTCCGGCGTGCCGCCATATTCGCGCAATGCGTCGATGAACTGGTCGTCCGGCAGCGCGTGCAATTCGCGCTTCGGATTGGGGTGATCGGGTGCCCGAAAAGCGGATACGAACAAGCGATGCGGCAGGTTCAGGCCATGTTTGCGCAACGTGCGCGTGAGCTCGAACGCAATCAATGCACCCATGCTGTGACCAAACAAGAAATATGGCCGGTCCATCATTGCGGCAACGGCGAGCGCCAGCGCTTCGACCAATGCATCGAGGTTGTGCTCGGGCGGCTCCAGCAGGCGCCGTTCTCGTCCAGGTAGTAACGCGGAATATAGTTCTATGCCGCCTAGCCCATCCAGCCACGGACGATACAGTGCGGAACCGCCACCGGAACTGGGGAAGCACAGCAAGCGCGCCTTAGCGTTAGGAATGGGACGCGAGAGATGGGTAAACCACGGTGTCATCTTTTCCTCTTTGGGGCAATACGTTGCACAGTTCGAACAATCCGAAACACTCAGTCGGCATGAAGGTGGGTGAATCAAGCAGTAGCACTGTAGTATTGACCAGAAATGCGTGTTCATAACGAGTTCGGCCGTGGCTGTCAGTGGTACTCGGTAAGGCAGTCATAAGTTTTGCTGTTCACGCAAGCTGCGTGGACGCATATCTGTCCACAGCGCCTCTATCCTGGCCAGGCAGGTAGCACGGTCAGCCGCTTCGCCCACCGCTTCCCAGCCGGCAGGCAGCGGGCGGAACGCCGGCCATAGCGAGTATTGGTCTTCGTGATTGCGTACCACGTTAAATTTATGTTCAGTCATTTTTTTTACCCTGTTAGCGTCGTTAGAAAAATACTGCGTTTTCGTGGTTTCATCACACGTCCTTCAGCGGCGAAAATATCGCCGAGATAACGTTGCCATGCAGCGTCTTCGACCTGTGGCTCGCACACGTCCAAGGCGTCTAACAGACGCGTGGTATACGACTGACGGATATTCAAGCGCTTTTCTTCCGGTGCACCGGCATCGGTATCCCACAAGAATAGGTAAGGCGCGAACGGCAGTGGCTCGATTGCGCTGCGCGACTTGACGGTGTCGGCCCAGTCCTTGAGCGGCACGAGCTTCAAGCCCGCATCGGCACAATCGACGAAATCGGGCAACAGCTTGCTCCAATTACGCTTGTTGTCGCCGATCAGGTGAAAGACGCCAGTGCCGCTGTAATTGGCCGCCAGCGCGGTGACAGCGCGCGCCAGATAGTCGACTGGCACGATTTGCTCGACCAGAGGAAAGTCGGGATAGGCGCCGATTCGCAAGCAGGTCCGTAAGAACAATGCGACGAAATCGTCCAAGCGCCCGGCGCCGCTCTGGCTCTCGATCACGGCCCGTCCCACCCGCACGATTTGCGCCGGCGCACCGGCTGCAGAGGCGCGTCGGACCATCAGCTCTGCCACCCACTTGCTGGCATTGTAGCCTTCACGCGGGGTCTGTTGTTCCAGCTCGATTGCCCGCGTTTCATCGACTGTACGGCTCTTGTTGTCGCCATGCAGCACGCCCACGGTCGATACGTATACAAAGCCTTTCAACTTACTGGTGACGGCAAGTTGCAACAGGTTACGCGTCGATTCGACATTATCCTTGCGTAATGCGCGATACGGCAACACATGGTTCACATTCGATCCATTGTGAATCACCAGGTCGATGTCGCGTGTCAGCGCCGTATACGCATCGTCGCGCAGGTCGAGTCCAGGAACCGCTAGATCGGCTATCACGATGCGAATGCGCGGTAGATACTCGTCGCACCACAAGCCGTAATATGCAAGGTTGTCGCGCAGCCGTTGCAAGCCGCTTGCTTCATCGCGTGCCCTTACATGGCAATGTAACACCACGCGCGACCAGCGCTGCAGTATTTCGGCTACCAGGTAGGCCCCGAGAAAACCGGTGGCACCGGTCAGCAGTACTTGTTCTAATCCGGATGCCAGCCGTGGCAATCGATCCGGCAGCGCCAGCATCGACTCGGCCACGCCATCGAGCATCGCTTCGTTGTCGTCTTCATCGATAGCCTCTGCTTCGTTTTCGATACGGTAAGCCATTGCGCGCACCGTCGGTTCTGCAAGAAATGCCGGCAGCGTAATCGTACGATTAAGACGGGTGCGCACGCGCGCCAGCAACTGGGTCGAAGTCAGCGAATGGCCGCCCAATTCGAAGAAATTATTGGTGACACCGAAGTCACTGTGGCCTAATACGCCACTCCATATTTCAAAAAGTTCTGTTTCGACTGGGTTACACGGCGCAATTTTATCGCGCACCATTGTGCTCATGTCGACTGCCGGCAACGCGGCGCGGTCGAGCTTGC
>JANOTM010000338.1:0-3763 GCA_031416355.1 Gammaproteobacteria bacterium | reverse complement strand
CGGCCGATTTCTTTCAGCCAGAAAGGCATTATCTGCATCAGCCCGCGCGCACCGGCGCGGGAAATGGCGTAGCTGTTAAAGTTGCTTTCTACTTGTATCACGGACAGCACTAGTTCTGGTTCGAGACCGGAACGGGTGGCTTCCATGTGGATATCCTTCAACAGGTTAATCCGGTAGTTGTGATCGGGGATGCGTTTCTCCAGCCGCCGCGACATATCCGTGAGCCACACCTGGGCATCGAAGTGGTCGGCGAAACTATCGGTGTCGTTGGCAGCCTGCTTGAGCTGGATTCGCAGCTCTTCATCGATGGGCGTAGGCGCATCTTCGCCCCAGGCAAGCGGGCTGCAGCCGAGCAGGGTTATCAGGGTATAGGCGAGTGAACGTTGCATGTGTCAAGTTTTTGGGCGGACAGCTTGAGCATAGACGCAAGTACTGGAAATGTCATTCCTGACACCGGGGAAGGGATGATGCGGTAAGGTATGTCTAGGGATTTAAGCAGTTAAAAATCCCGTTAAAACGAAACCAGAGACTGCCGACGGGATGTTCCGTCGGCAGTCTGGCGACTTAGCCTTGTTTATCGCTGACCACCGGCTCGATGAGGATCTCCACACGCCGGTTGAGGGCACGGCCTTCGGCGGTGGTATTGGACGCCCGTGGCTCGGATTCACCGCGACCGTAGGATTCCAGCCGCTGTTCCACGACACCTTTTTGACCGAAATAGTTATGCACTGCCTGGGCGCGGCGGTCGGACAACTGCTGGTTGTGCTGAGGCGAGCCGCTGCTATCGGTATGACCTACTATCGTTAACTGGGTCTTGCCGTAACGGTTGAGCACGGTGGCGATCTTGTCCATGGTGCTGTAGAAAGTGCCCTTGACCTCGGATGAATCCACGGCGAACGCTGAACTTTCGGTCATGGTGACGCGCAGGAGATTATTCGCCAGTTTGTCCACGTGGATGGCGCCCGCATTGCGTTCCGGTGCCAGGGATTTTTCCAGATCTTTTTTCTGATTGTCCATGTAATTGCCGACTGCGCCGCCCGCCAGGCCACCACCCACGGCACCTATCAGCACGCCACGCCCGCGGTTCTTTTTCTTCGAGGCGGCCCCACCCACCACGGCGCCGGCAGCTGCGCCGAATATTGCGCCTTTTTCGGCGTCCGTGAGGGGACGGCGGTTGCCAAACTCATCGGTGGCGCAGGCGCTAAGGCCAAACACGGCGATGAGGGCTAAGGTAATCAATGTTTTGAATTGTTTCATGGTTGCTCCTAGATAAAGCCTGGGTTGCTGATGTCGGAAAAAAGGATACGGAGAAACAGGCGCACGTTGGGTGCTATTGCATGTCTGCGCATCAGGTCAATTATACCCCTAAATGACCATTCTTTTATGTGCACCAACGCACTGCCTTAGGCTAGAACCGGCGGTAGTTGTTTGGTGAGTGCATTTTTTTCGGCGGTGGCGGTACCTGTGAGGGCATAGCCTAACAATGTCTGATCGGGGCCGATAAACACGGCGCGCACATCCGGGCCGTTGGCGGTTTCCTGCCATATACCGACTGCATTCAGGGAGGGTGGCGCGATAACCACCGGCAATGCCGGTGTCTTTATTACCACCGGCATAGGCGGATAGGCAACGGTCGTGGGCTCGGCATTCAGGGTTTTTGCCAGGGCGCGGGCCGCGTGCATGATGGGCATGACAAACGGCAACACCAGCCCCTCGATCTCGGCGCAGTCGCCCAGGGCATAAATATCGTCCATGCTGGTTTTAAGGTACATATCGGCGACGATACCGCGGTTGATTTTTACACCGCCATGGGCGGCTAGACGGGTGCGCGGGCGCAGACCTATGGCCGACAGCACTACGTCGGCTTCAACGGCGCTGCCGTCCGAAAGAACCGCGCTATAAGCATTTGGGCCATGGTGTAGGGATTTGACAGTGGTGCCGAAATGCCAGTGTACGCCCAGGGTCGCAAGCGCGACGTGTAGGGCGGCAGCGGCCATGGGTGGCAATAGGCGACCTAGGGGTGCTTGCGCCGGATCGACTACATGCACGGTATAACCGGCGTTGCGCAGATCGTTGGCGAATTCGCATCCAATAAGACCCGCACCCATAATCAGGATGCGCGCACCCGGTGTGGCGGCCGCACGGAAACGCGCATAGTCCGCGAGATCGTTGATCGAAAGAACAGTATTGGCCGCGTCCCCTTCCAGGGGTATGCGTATGGGATCGGCACCCACGGCCAGTACTAGCTTGCTGTAGGCGACGGTATTGCCGTTGTAGCCCAGGGTATGGGCCGCGGCATCGATGGCATCCACCGTGACATGGGTATGGATGCGGGCATTGAGTTGCTCGGCCATGTGTTGGGCCGTGTGCATGGCCAGATTGTCCGGCGTCTTGTGACCATGGAAGGCATTGGACAGCATCGGCTTGGAGTAGAAGCAACCATCATCGGCGGTGATCAGTTGCAGCGCGGCATCTTTATTGAGTTTGCGCCATTCGCGCGCAACGGTATAGCCGGCAAGGCCGGTGCCGACAATAAGAATAGGTGTCATATTAAGTTCTGCCCATCACCGCAAGTTCGAGAAATAACGGCCCATCCCTGCGCCGTATGCAAGTTGTTTTCTAAACATAACGCCATAAATAATGCCGTCCAGCCGTGATAGTAGTAGTTTGTAGGGTGGGCGATGCCCACCCTACAAACTACAAACTGCACCGCAAAGTCGTTGAGCATCAGGCGACATTATCGATGACGACCATGTCAAAGTCAGCCTTGGCCACGCCACAGTCGGGGCAGGCCCAATCCGCGGGGATGGCCGTCCACGGCGTACCGGCCTGGATGCCGTCTTCCGGCATGCCCACGGCTTCGTCGTAGATAAAGCCACACACTACACATTGCCACTTTTTCATGTCTGTATCTCCTGTTGTATTGGATTCAAGCTTGAACGCGCGCGAGGGTATCACGGTAATGCTGCGCATGCCGCTCCTCGACCTTGGCCAGGGCGGCGAAGCGCTTGGCGGCTTTTTCGAGTGTCGCGCGAAACCGGGCGGCGTGTTCCTTGGATTCCACGATCTGTTCGTCCATTTCGCGCACCGCGGCGGTATTGCCTTCCTCCACCGCCGCGTGGCGAAACGCGGGGTACATCTCGGTGTACTCATAGGTTTCGCCGGCAATGGCCATATCGAGACAGCGGCTTACGCTCATGGCGTTCGCTGGGTAGAGTAAATCCAGATGGCCGAAGGCATGCTGTACTTCTTGCGCA
Organism: Gammaproteobacteria bacterium; assembly: GCA_031416355.1. Lineage (GTDB taxonomy): Bacteria > Pseudomonadota > Gammaproteobacteria > Acidiferrobacterales > UBA6901 > JANNJF01. The sequence goes on along the minus strand of JANOTM010000338.1, from coordinate 506 downwards.
GCGGTTTCCTCGAATACCCGCGCGGTCTGTTCATCGCCCTGGGCGCGGCACAGGCGGGCAAAGTACATATACTTGATATGTGCCATGGATTCGCCGGCGAATGCCGACTCGATATTCTTGATGGTCGCCGATTCTGTAGTCTTCATATTGCTACCTCGCTGGTTGGTTATAGTGCCGGGTTCGAGGTAAATACTAGGGTTAGTGCAGCGATAAATCGAATTGATTGTTTATATATAGTTAATAGTTTATAACTATTGCTCAAGCGGCGCCTGCTTAGCCCAAAGGCGGCAGATCGAGAAAGCGCACACACGCAAGGCGGCAGGCCAAAATCGCTAGACGCACCGCTTCGATGGCCGCGGGCCGCGGAAAACTTTTACGCCAGGCCAGGGCCACGCGCCGGCTGGGGACTGGGGCGGAAAACGGCTTGATGGCGAGCAGGCGTTTTTCCGCCGCCACGCCACCCACGGAACTGCATGGCAGTACCGTGTTGCCGGCGCCCGAGGCGA
>JANOTM010000337.1:0-1908 GCA_031416355.1 Gammaproteobacteria bacterium | reverse complement strand
CTTGGAAGGTATGCAACCAGTGTTAAGACAAGTGCCACCTAGGGCGGGCTTGCCGCTAGGGTCCAGCCAATCGTCCACCACGGCGGTATTCAAACCCAGTTGCGCGCAGCGTATGGCGGCCACGTAGCCGGCGGGACCGGCGCCGATAATAACAACATCATAGTTTGCCATAACACCGTATCCTTTAATCCCCTCCCCCATGGGAGAGGGGATTTATGGTGAACGCTTAAGCTAAACTTCCAGCAGCATGCGCGGCGGGTCTTCCAGCAGTTCCTTAACAGCCACGAGAAACTGTACTGCGTCGCGACCGTCAACGATGCGATGATCATACGACAGCGCCACGTACATCATGGGGCGCGCCACAATTTCCCCATTTTCCACCACCGCCCGCGGCTGAATCTTGTGCATACCGAGTATGGCGCTCTGAGGGGGGTTGAGTATCGGCGTGGACAGTAGCGATCCGAATACACCGCCGTTGGTGATGGTGAAGGTGCCGCCGGTAATGTCTTCCATGGTCAGGGTGCCGGCCTGGGCCTTGTTGGAATAGTCGAGGATGCGCGTTTCGGCCTGCGCCATGCTCATGAGGTCGGCGTCGCGCAGCACCGGTACCACCAAGCCCCGCGGCGAGCTGACGGCGATGCCGATATCGAAGTAGCCGTGATACACAATGTCGGTGCCATCGACCGAGGCATTGACCACGGGAAAATGCTTGAGCGCGTCGACCACGGCCTTGATGAAGAACGACATGTAGCCCAGGCGCACGCCGTATTCTTTCTCGAACTGCTCGCGGTAATGGGCGCGCAGGTCCATCACCGGCTGCATGTTGATTTCGTTGAAAGTAGTGAGCATGGCCGCGGTGTGCTGCGCCTGCACCAGACGCTCGGCGATGCGCGCGCGCAGGCGCGTCATGGGCACGCGTTTTTCTACGCGCCCGCCGGCAGCCGCAGGCGCTGCTGCTGCGCCCGGTGACGCGGGTGCGGCCTTTTCTTGGGGCGGCTCTTTAGGCGGTGTGGCGGTCTCGATAAAACGCATCACGTCCTCTTTCAATACCCGCCCATCCTTGCCGCTGCCGGGTATAGCGGCCTGCTCCAGACCATGCTCGGCCATGAGCTTGCGCGCCGCCGGCATAACGGATGCATCTTGCGACATCGCCGCGGCTGGTGGTGGCGCGGTTTTTTTAGGCTCGGGCTTGGTGGCGGATGGCGAGGAGGGCGCGACGCTGGCGGCACCAAGGCGCGCCATGACCTGGCCCGAGACCACGACGCTGCCGGTTTGGGTGAGTATCTCTTGTAGCACACCGTCCTGCGGGGCCGGTACCTCGAACATGACCTTGTCGGTTTCGATGTCCACCAGATTTTCGCCGCGCTTGATCCCCTCACCCGGCTGCTTGTGCCAGGCGACCACGGTGCCATCGGTGACGGATTCTGGAAATGCTGGGACTTTTACTTCAATCGGCATAGCTTATCCTTAACTAAAAGCGTCTAACAATAATGAAGACTACATAGCTTAGCCCCCCTCTCCCGCGAGAGAGGGGTTTAAGCCCTTCTCCCCGCGGGAGAAGGGTGGGGATGAGGGCCAGAGCTTGCAGCAAGGTCCGATCATTTTGTTAGGGGCTCTTAAAAATATTCCCCCTGGGCCACTCACCTTACCAGCACCCTGCGTCCTCAGGAAGATGTCGTCCGGCCACGTTATTGCCGCGGTTGAGCCCATGAGACGGGCGACCTCTTTCCCTCATCCGGCCCTGCGAGCCACCTTCTCCCGCATGCGGGAGAAGGAAATTCGTGCGGCCTTGCGGCCGTAGGTTCATGGAGGGAGGCCCAGGGCCGCGCCCACCAAATCGCGCAGTTGCTGTACGTGGAGCGCAGGATAACCCACGGCCGGCGACGCCGATAGCGGGCGTCCGGCATA
>JANOTM010000336.1:0-2414 GCA_031416355.1 Gammaproteobacteria bacterium | reverse complement strand
CCTACGGGCCACCCTCTACCGGGGGGAGAGGGTGAGTGGGGGCCGGCTGGGGCCGCAGGTTTGGGGATAATCTTGGTCTAGCCGCCGCGCGCGGCGCGTGCCAAGTCCCACATTGGCAGGCACACGCCCAGCGCCAAAATCATGACGATAATGCCGATGACCACGATCAATATCGGTTCTATGGCGGAACTGAGGTTTTTCAGGTCGTAGTCCACTTCGCGCTCATAGTATTCCGCGACTTCCAGGAGCAGGTTGTCTATGGCGCCGGTCTCCTCGCCCACGGAGATCATCTGTACGACCAGGGGTGGAAACAGGCCGGTGGCGGAGGCGGTGCGGGTGATGTTTTCGCCACGCTCTACGCCGTCGCGCATCTGGAGTATGCGCTCGCCGATAAAGTCGTTATCCACCGCGCGGCTGATTACTGTCATTCCTTGCACCAGGGGCACACCGGCCTTGAGAATGATGGCCATGGCACGCGCAAACCGGCCCAGGGTGGCGCGAAAAAGTATCGGCCCCACCAAGGGGATCTTGAGTTTGTAGCGGTGCCAGCGGTAACGGCCTTCCGTGGTTTTGATATACATGCGCGTTGCCAGGGCCAGTAACACCGCCGCGATGATAATCAGATACCAGTAACGTACGGTGAAATTGGAAGTGGCGATGAGTATCTGGGTGGCCCACGGCAGTTCGGCTTTGAATCCTGCGTAGATCTTGGCAAACGTGGGGATCACAAATAGATTAATAATGAACATGGCCACGACAATGGCCCCTATCACCATGGTGGGGTAACGCGTGGCCTGCTTGATGCGGTCGCGGGTGTCTTTGTCTCGTTCCAGGTATAGCGATAGCTGTAAAAAGGCCTCGGGCAGACTGCCGCTGGTTTCACCCACTTGTATCATGCTGACAAAAAGTGGCGAAAAGACCTGCGGGTGCCGACCGAGGGCACCGGTTAAGTCCAGACCCGCATCCAGTCCTTCCCGAATACTACCTATCACCTTGGCGAGAGCGGCGTTTTGGGTCGATTCGCGCAGTCCTTGCAAGGCCTGCAGTATGGGCACGCCGGCCTTGAGCAGGGTGTACATCTGACGCGAGAAAAATACCAGGTCTAGAAGGCTGACGCGGCCCTCGCTGAAGGAAATGCGCAGTCCCTTGAGGCCGCCGAATACATCTTGGGCCACATCCGCTGCGACGATATCGATGGGGGTAATGCCGTTGTTAAACAATTGGTTGGCCACCGCGTCCACGGAGGTGCCTTCGATGCGTCCTTCGGCCATCTCACCCCGGCGATTGCGTCCGCGGTATTTGAAAAACGCCACCGCTTAATCCCCCATGCCGTAGGTAACGCGCACCACCTGTTCCATGGTGGTGAGCCCGCGCGCCGCCAAGTCGATGGCGCTGCGCCGCAGGCTTTGATACCCGGCCTGTTTTTTGGCCGCGATGCCGAAGGCTATTTGATCGCCGCGATGCAACGGGGCCGCCAGGGCATCGTCGATCTCCAGCAGCTCATAGATGCCTATGCGTCCCTGGTAGCCGGTATGGTTGCAGTAACTGCAACCACGGCCGCGGTGAAACTGTACGCCGGCGGCAGCATCGCCGAGTTCGGCAACAACGATGGCACGCATACCAGGTTCCAGCTCGGTCGGTTCGGTACAACTGTCGCAGATGCGCCGCACCAGGCGCTGCGCCACGATGCCGCGCAGGCTCGCCGCCACCAGGAACGGCGCGGCGCCCATGTCCAGCAGGCGCGACACCGTGGAAATGGCGTCGTTGGTATGCAGGGTGGACAGCACCAAATGGCCGGTCATGGCGGCGCGCAGGCCGATTTCCACGGTTTCCTGGTCGCGCATTTCGCCTACCAGCACGATGTCCGGGTCTTGGCGCAGTACCGAGCGCAACACACGCGCAAAGGTGAAATCGATTTTTGCGTTGACCTGCACCTGGCTGATGCCCGACAGGCGATATTCGATGGGGTCCTCCACCGTAATGACCTTGGACGTGGGCTGGTTGAGTTCCTTGAGCGCGCCATACAGGCTAGTAGTCTTGCCGCTGCCGGTGGGGCCGGTAACCAGGACCATGCCGTGGGGGCTGTGTATCATTTTACGAAAGCGCTTCAATATGCCCTCGGGCATGCCCAGCCGTTCCAGATCGAGCACGCCGGCGGATTGATTCAAGAGCCGCATCACCACCGATTCGCCGTACTGCGACGGCAGGGTTGAGAGGCGCACATCGATACTCTTGTCGCGCACGCGGATATTGAAGCGGCCGTCCTGGGGCAGGCGTTTTTCCGAAATATCCAGACCCGCCATGAGCTTAAGACGCGACGCCAGGGCGCTGGCGATACGCCGTTCGGCGGTGGTTTGCACCCGCATAATGCCGTCCAGACGAAACCGGATGCGCAATTCCTTTTCGTCCGGCTC
>JANOTM010000335.1:0-15569 GCA_031416355.1 Gammaproteobacteria bacterium | reverse complement strand
CCCATGCTATTGGCCATGGGTACGGCCGCGCGCTGGCTTAAGCAAGTCACGCGCATGCAGCGCGTGCGTCAGGCCGCCGGTGTAGTGATACTGTTCTTCGGCTTGTATATGTTGTTTGCGCCGGGGGGCCACAACCATATTAATATGTAGCGCTTTGTTTGAGAGCGCCTATCAAAATAAAAACGTACACCGCCTGGCCCTCATCTCGGCAACTGCTCCCTGCGTGGCTCGTCCTCCCGCCATCCCTGGCGGTCGCCCACCCCTCTCTCGCGGGAGGCGAGACGGGGTTGTCGTGTATGTCCGGTGGACATACACGCCGTCGAGCGGGGGGCGCGGGGGTTCGCGTACCCCGGCGGGAAGTAGGGGTGACGACTGCATGGATGCAGGAGGTAGAGCAACGCATGGAGCAGTTGCCGAGGGCCGGAGGTAGCAGCAAGATGCGGTCATTTTGCTAGAGATTCCAAAGGGAATTATATACATAGTCACTGTCTATGATCTCATACACCTCATCGAGATACGCGTGTCGCTGCACGCTAGAGGAGCGATAGATTGAAACTGGTCATACTCAGCCGCGACGGCGTCATTAACGCCGCCACCGCTTTACCCATACTGAAGCCCGACGAATGGGTGCCCTTGCCCGGTGTGAGAGAGGCGATCTCGCGCCTGCACCGGGACGGCTACCGCATCGTGGTGGTGACCAATCAGCCGGCGGTGGCGCAGGGCACGCTCAAGATCGAGGCGCTGAATCGTATCCACGGCAAGATGCTGGAAATCGTGCGCCAGAAAGGTGGAGAAATCGAGGCCTTCTTTATCTGTCCGCATGTACCCGCGGACAAGTGTCGGTGTCGCGCGCCCATGCCGGGCCTGTTCGAGGAGGTGGCGGAAAGGCTCAAAGTCAATTTGTCCGGCGTATATGCGGTCGGTTGCTCCATGGATGATGTCAAAGCGGCGCAGGCCGCTTCGATTTTACCGGTGTTGTTGCGTACCGGTGACGCGCCGTCCACCCTCGACGCGGCAGCGCCCGCGGGCGTTACGGTGTTCGATGATCTCGCGGCGTTCGCGGATGCCCTGCTTACTGGCCGGATGCCGAGTCGCTGATATGTTGGTGCTGCGTTCGCTGTTGTTTAATTTCATTATGTTCTCCAGCGTGACGGTATACGCGCTACTGTCGATATGCACGTTTCCGTTTTCGCCACTCACGCGCTATCGTTTCATCAGCCACTGGGCCCGATTTATTATTTGGGTATTGAAGGTACTATGTGATCTCGACTACGTAGTAGAAGGGAGTGAGCACCTACCGAAGACACCCTCCATAATACTCGCCAAGCACCAGTCCACCTGGGAGACGCTGGCGTTCCAGCAGATTTTTCCACCCCAGGTATGGGTGCTCAAGGGTGAACTTCTGTGGGTGCCGTTCTTTGGCTGGGGCCTGGCCATGACCCAACCTATCGCTATCAATCGTAACGACCGCAAGAAGGCCATAGATCAGATCGTCGAACAGGGTCGAGATAGGCTGGCGACCGGCCGCTGTGTGGTGGTGTTTCCGGAAGGTACGCGCGTGGCGGTGGATGAGAAGCGGCGTTACGGCATAGGCGGTGCGGTACTCGCGGCGCGCACCGGTTATCCCGTGGTTCCGGTGGCGCATAACGCCGGCTACTTTTGGCCACGGCGCGGTTTTATCAAGCGACCCGGCACCATACGCGTGGTCATCGGCCCGACGATAGTCAGCCACGGCAAGACCGCCGAGGAAATCCGTCAGTTAGTCGAGACCTGGATAGAAACTACCATGATCAGGCTGAACGACGAGGCGCGTGTGTCTAAAGTTTCGTAATTCGATCTTGCGTGTTTGAAAGTAGGGTGCGTCCTACGCACCGCTTAATATTCCGGTGCGCAGGGCGCACCCTACTACGGTTCGACGCTGCGCAAGGTCACTTTGTGAGGTGATTCGCCAGTTTGTAGGGTGGGCATCGCCCACCACGCATGGCTGTGGTCGGCGCACGCCGGTGGGCGATGCCCACCCTACATCTACTATTTTAGGCCACGTGATTGGCCAGTGCCGCGAACTCAGCCAGGCTCAGGGTCTCGGCGCGCCGCCCCGGATCTATGCCCAGTGTCTGCATGGTCTCGGCCGATACCATGTTCTTGAGAGTATTGCGCAGGGTTTTGCGCCGCTGGGCAAAGGCGGCCTTGACCAGCGCGCTGAAATACAGCGGATCTCGTACCTCCACCACCGGTTGCGAATGGGGCGTTAAACGCACGATCGCCGAATCCACTTTGGGCGGTGGCGAAAACGCGCCCGGTGGTACCTGGAATAGGCTTTCCACGTGGCAGCGCCACTGCAGCATTACCGATAGCCGGCCATAATCGCGGCCACCGGGTTGTGCGCACATGCGGTTGACCACTTCTTTTTGCAGCATAAACAGCATGTCATGGATGCAATCCAATTGGTCGAATAGGTGAAACAGTATGGGCGTGGAGATATTGTACGGAAGATTGCCAATGACACGCAGCGTTTGCGGCCCCTGGGCCAGGCGGCAGAAATCGAAATCCAGGGCATCGGCGTTGTGCAAGGTGAGCCCACCGAGAGGAACGATATCGCGTTGTAAATGGGCTATTAGATCCCGGTCGAGCTCAACCGCATCCAAGGTATGGGCGTGGTGCAGCAGTTCGCGCGTCAAGACACCCAGGCCGGGGCCGATTTCCACGATGCGATCCGCGGGCACCGGCGCAAATGCCGAAATAATACGGGCTATGTAGCGCTGATCCTGCAGAAAGTGCTGGCCAAAGCGTTTGCGTGCAATGTGTTTGGACATGGGGTGCTGGCGCTAAGGCGCTGTCGCCATAGGCTGCGTCAGGTCGACTGCCATATCCAGCGCCGCCGCAAGACTGGAATGATCGGCCTGGCCGGTGCCCGCCAGTTCCAGGGCGGTGCCGTGGTCCACGGAGGTACGCACGAAGGGCAGTCCTAAGGTTACATTCACCGCGTGGGCGAAATCATGATGCTTAAGTACCGGCAACCCTTGGTCGTGGTACATGGCCAGCACCGCATCCACGCGCGCCAGCTGCGCCGGCAGGAAGGCAGTATCCGCCGGTACCGGCCCGTGCAGCCGCAGGCCGCGCGCTTGCAATTGGGCGATGACGGGAGCGATCACATCGATTTCCTCGCGTCCCAGGTGTCCACCTTCGCCCGCATGGGGGTTGAGGCCGCACACCAATATCGCCGGATCGGGAATGCCAAAGCGCGCTTGCAGGTCGTGATGCAGCACCTGCAGGATGCGTGTGAGGTGCGGCTGGGTGATGTGGCGGCTGACCTCCGCTAGGGGCAGGTGTATGGTCGCCAGGGCCACGCGTAGCCCCGGACACGTCAACATCATCACCGGTTGTGCTGCGCCGCTACGCTGCGCCAGAAACTCCGTGTGTCCGGTAAAGGGGATGCCAGCGTCATTGATGATGCCTTTATGCACCGGCCCCGTGACCAGTCCGTGGAATTCACCCCGCAGGCAGCCGTCCACCGCGATCTCCAAGGTCCTTAGCACATAGCCGGCATTGGCGCTGAGGAGTTGGCCGGGCATAGCTTGCTGGGGCGCGGCCACGGGTAAGAGATAGGCGCGCGCTGCGTTTTCTGTATGGCCCTGCCAGGGGAGCAGCGATAGCGGAAGATTCAGCAGCGCGGCGCGCCGCTCAAGCATGTCCGGATCGGCGATGAGCACCAGGTGGCAATCGCGCCTGTGGCCGGCCAGGCGCAGACACAGGTCCGGGCCTATACCCGCCGGTTCGCCCGGCGTTAGGGCAATGATAGGCAGGGTCATGGCGTCGCACCCGGCGTATGCTCGAATGCGTTTGCGCCACGATAGCTCTTAGACAGAGCACCACACATTATTGAAGATCGACGCGGTAATCAATGTAGGCTTCGTCGCGCAGTTGGCGCACCCACTGTTCGTAGCGTTCATCGGTCTTGCGTGCGTGGATTTGCTGGCGCGCGTCGGCCTGGTCGCGCTCGCGGGTGACATCCTGCTGGCGCCGTTCCAGAACCTGAATGAGGTGGAATCCATAAGAGGTCTGCACCGGGGTGCTGATCTCATTTGGTTTGAGCGCATCCATGGCGCGCTCGAATTCCGGTACGGTCTGGCCCGGGTTGACCCAGCCGAGATCGCCGCCGCTAACGGCGGAACCTGGGTCCTCGGAGTGGGATTTGGCGAGCTCGGCAAAATTATCGCCGTTTTCTATGCGTTGCCGCAATTTTTCCAGGCGCCGCCGGGCATCGTCGGTGGTGACAATTTCATTGGTACGCAGCAGTATATGGCGGGCACGGGTCTGGGTGATGGCTTGGGTTTTTTTGCCGCCGCGCTTATCCACGAGTTTGAGCAGATGAAAACCACTGGGGCTGCGCAGCACGTCGCTCACCTCGCCCAGTTGCATGGTTTTCAGCGCCGACGCAAACAGCGCCGGGAGCTGGCCGGGTTTTTTCCAACCTAGATTACCGCCCTCGAGGGCGTTCTGGCCCTGGGAGTTGGCAATCGCCGCTTGATCGAACGCAGCGCCGTTGCGCAGGGTCTGAAGCAGCGCCTCGGCGCGCTGACGGGTCTGTTGAAGGATTTCCGGCGTAGCGGATTCGGGCACGGAGATAAGGATGTGGGAGATATTGTATTCCGTGCCGCCGTCACGGTTTTCGCTACTGGCACGAAAGTTCTCCATCTCGCTTTCCGACACCGAGATGCGGTTGCCGATTTCGCGTTCGACCAGCTGCTGGATAATGATTTGTTGACGGATTTGCTCGCGCAATGCGGCCTCACTCAGGCCCTCCTTCGCCATGGTTTTATAGAGTTCAGGCAGAGGCATGCGATTCTGCGCGGCGATATTTTGCAACGCTGCATCCACCTTATCGTCGCTGGCCTCCAGACCCATTTGTTTCGCCACCTGCAACTGCAGGCGTTCCAGTATGAGCCGCTCCAGTACCTGCTTTTTTAAAACATTTTCCGGCGGCGCCTGGATTTTCTGGGAGGCGATACGCTTACTAATTTCGTCCAAGCGTGTCTTGAGTTCGTTTTGCGTGATGATCTCATCGTTCACCACGACCATGATACGGTCGATGGGTGTGGTGACAGGCGCAGGCACCGCGGCATGCACCAGGGTGCAGGGATATAGGGAAAATACCAATACCAAAACCCGGCGCAGGACCGCCTGGATGCTTGGTATGGGCGCGCGATTAGGCATAAGAAATTTATCTAGGTACATGGATAGGGCTATAGAGTGCCGCCGTGGAGCGGAAGTTTCCAGGGCTCGCTAAATGGTCCGTAGGATACCACGGGAGGGTTAAGTTTACCCATGGACAGTTTGCTCCAAGCTACCCGGCTCTGGCTGAAAGATGGTTATTCAAAAATAAATTTTGCCTGGTCCAAAGGACTTTGTGGGCGGGGTCCGAGTTTGGCCAGGCCGGTGAGTTCCAATTCGAACAACAAAGGATTGTCGGTTTTGCCATCGGACAAAATACGCTGGCCCCTGGTGATGCGGAACGCCCAGCAACAGTTGGTGTATTCAAATCCGGAGTAGGACTGTAAAACACGCTTTTCCGGAAGCGCGTAATTCCAGCGCCCCATGACCACCCAGCGTGCCGATAACGGCCATTGCGCCGAAACATCCACTTGCTCTTGCACCGATTTATTGTAGCGATAGGCGATGTTGATGATTTTATTTTTCGCTGGACGATATTGGATAAGGGTAGTGCCCTTTTCGGTATCGTATTCTTTACTGTCCCACTGCAGGCCGCCGCGCACATACCAATACCGACCCAGCCGTGCCTGGATTTCCGCCACCCAATCAGACGTTTCCTGCACGCTCCTGCTAGCAGGCAAGGTCACTAGAGGGTCATGGAAATAAAATGTCTGTCCCAGACTTACGCGTATCTGCTCGACACCGGTGCCGGCATCCAGAAAGCGGCTGGAAATGGCGATCGTGGCCTGGTCCGCATCGCCCAGCCGGTCGGCGCCGACAAAGCGGTTTTCCCGAAACAGATTATAAAAGCTGAAATCCGGAACACCGGCGTCGAAAACCGGCAGGCCATCCTGATTTTTGTAGGGAATGTGCAGGTAGAACAGGCGTGGTTCCAGAGTTTGGATGTAATCCCGGCTTTTCCATATTCCGTTGCGTTCAAACAGCAGACCGCTGTCCAGGCTGTAGATCGGGAGGCCACGCTCCGGCGTCTCGTCGGGAGTGGGGCCCTGCAAATCATAGGCGGTATAGCGGTAGCCAGCCTTGGGGATAAGAAAGCCGTAGGCGTTACGCAACGGCAGACTGAGGGACGGGTTGATATCCAGCCGTTGGCCGACGACAACGCCGGCGCCGAGATCGAAATTAACCCACTCGCTGTCGAGTCCATAGCGCAAACGGTTAGGCCTGCCCGGGGGGTTGGCCGAGAGGGTAATCTGGGGTAGACGCGCATACGGTTGATCGATGGGCGCGATGGATTTATCCACCGTCTGAAAGTTGGATGCGCGCAGTGCGAAGCGCCAAATGTTATCGTTGTAGTTAAGCTGGCCGGTGCGCGGTATATGGGTGGCACTGGTGGCGGCAATACTGTCACCCAGGTCCACCAGATAATCCTTGTCTGACACCCACTGTAGATCGGTGCTGCCGTTCCAATTTGTAGAAAACCCGTGGCCATGGCGAAACTTCGCTGCTGCCCGGTACTTATTGTAGAGGCTGTCCTTGGGCAGATACTCAAGATCCAGGTTACCGTTAGAGTTGTTTCCCAGGTAGCGAAATTCATTCTGCAACTGCAGGCCGCGCCGGTCCATGAAGCGCGGGGTAAGCATGTTGTCGTAATTGGGCGCCAGATTGATGTAATAAGGGATGCCGAGAAAAAAACCGCGCGTGTCTGAGTGGCCGAAGTACGGTACCAGAAAGCCGGTCTTGCGTTCGTTACCCAGGGGGAAGCTGAAATACGGTGCGTAGAAGATAGGTACGTGCATGAATCGTATGGTAATGTTGCGCGCCGTGCCGACTTGTTTTTCCCGATCCAGTTTCAGGCTGCTGCCGCTCAGTATCCAGTCGTCTTGGCCCGGGGGGCAGGCGGTGTAATGCATCTTTTCCATGAGAAATTCCGTACCCTTGGAGAAGCTGATACGTTCGGCGTCACCGCGCGCATTACCATCGGCCAAGCCGAATTGAGACCGGCCGGTGTAACCGGTTTCGTCGTCCAGGCTATAATGCAGTTGCGGGGCATAAATGGTGTCGCCGTTTTCATTGGCGATGCTGACGTTGCCGGCGCCATCCATACGGCTGTCGACCTCGTTATAAGTGATTTCGTCGGCGAAGATGCGCACGTTGTTCCGGCGGAGTTCCACGTTGCCGGCGAACACGCTGAGCCCCTTGATCTTGGATTTCAATTGGTCCGCGCTGATATGCAGCTTCTGATCGTCCACCTCGGACGCGGGGCTGACCTCGGATTTCTGCAGCGACAAGCGCACGTTCTTGAATGGCTGGATCTGCGGACAACCGCTGAGGGTTTCCTCGGCGTGGGCCGCGCTCACCAGTGCCGCAGCTCCGAGGAGCAAGCAAGCCAGGCGTTGTAGCAAGGGCGTAGGGAAGGTAGGCATGGGGAGAAATTTTTGTCCGGGGTGTAAAATCGCATAGAATCACCGGCCTATCAAGCAGGATTATCGCGGGTTCGGCATGAAAAATTCAAACAGGAAACCGATTTGGACAACAGACTAGAAGCGCTCAAGGGTTGGCTCGCAAGCGTATTGGACGGTGCGGCATACGAAATCAAACCGGCCTCGGCCGACGCCAGTTTCCGACGCTACTTCCGCGTCTTTGCCGGCGGTACCACGTATATTGTCATGGATGCACCGCCCGACAAGGAAGACATGCGGCCCTTTACCCAAGTGGCGGAGCGTCTGTATGCCCTGGGCCTGAACGTGCCGCGGGTGTTACAGCAGGACATGGGGCGCGGCTTCTTGCTCCTGAGCGATCTGGGTGAGCGGCTATATCTATCGCAGTTGCGCGAAGACACGGTGGAGCGGCTTTACGGCGACGCCTTGGGCGCCTTGGTAGTATTGCAGGCGGGGATTTTTACCGACGATCAGCCACTGCCGGAATACAACGAGGCGCTGTTGCTGCGCGAAATGGCGCTTTTCCACGAGTGGTATCTGGGCAAGCATCTGGGCCTTACGCTATCGCTCAGCCAGCGTACTGTTCTGGATCAGGCCTATACGCTCCTCGCGCTATCCGCGTTGGAACAGCCGCAGGTCTGGGTCCACCGCGACTATCATTCGCGCAATCTCATGCTGACGGATGCCAATAACCCCGGGATATTGGATTTTCAGGACGCGGTGCGTGGACCGGTGACCTACGACTTGGTGTCTCTGTTGCGCGATTGCTACATCGCCTGGCCGCGGGCCCGGGTAGAGGATTGGGCGCTGGGATATCAAACCCTGGCCTTACAATCGGGGTTGCCGGTATGCACAGATGAGGCACTTTTTCTGCGCTGGTTCGATCTCATGGGTGTGCAGCGCCATCTCAAGGCCACGGGCATATTCGCACGTCTACACCACCGCGATGCTAAACCCGGCTATCTGGGTGATATTCCACGTACATTGGGTTATATCTTGGACGTAACCGCACGCTATCCCCAGCTCCAGCCTCTGTATCAATTGCTATGCGACCTACGCGTGCCGGGGGCGAAGGCGTGAGGACCATGATCTTGGCCGCGGGCCGCGGCGAGCGCATGCGCCCCTTGACCGACAAGTTGCCTAAGCCCTTGCTCAAGGTCGGTGGTGTGAGTTTGATTGAACGCTTGATTCAGGCCCTAGTCAGTGCCGGCTTGGGAGATATACTCGTTAATCATGCCCATCTGGGACAACACATCCTCGAAACCTTGGGCGATGGCCGGCGTTACGGCGCCAACATCGTGTATTCCCACGAAAGCGAAGGTGGGTTGGAGACCGGCGGCGGTATTTTTAGGGCCCTGGATCTTCTGAGCGATCCGTTCCTGGTGGTGAACGGCGATATTTTGACGGATTATCCGTTTGATCGCTTGTCTGGAGCCATGCCAGGTCTGGCCCAGCTAATGTCAGGCTTGGCCCATATAGTATTAGTCAATAATCCGCCGCATCATCCTCAAGGAGATTTTCATCTCATGGGCGATCGCGTCACGACGCAAGGACCAAATAAGCTGACCTTCAGTGGCATAGGGGTCTATCGCAAGGCCCTATTTCGGGATTGTAGTCCGGGCAAATTTCCGCTGGCGCCGGTGTTGCGTACGGCCATGGCCGCAGGGGAAGTCAGCGGCGAGTATTATGGGGGGCGTTGGTGGGATATCGGAACGCCAGAACGCTTAGCGCAACTCGATGGGCAATGCCGGACTGATCCCTGGTAATACAGGAGATACGGCGTTTTAGGGAAATGATTTTGCTCTATTTATGCAGCGTGGACGCATTAGCAACGGCAGTGGCTGCGAAACTGAACTGAAGGAAACGACGGCACACGATCATCCCGCCCAGGGATAATCGCATGCGTCCAAAAACAAGTTACTGCCGTGCTTACTTCTTTTTCTTAGCGGTTTTCTTCTTTACAGTCTTCTTTACAGCTTTTTTCGCAGCCTTTTTCTTCGCAGCCATGATGGACTCCTTAATTAAAAAACGTTATTTACCAGTTAGTTACGGCAATAAAAAACCGGCAGTACCGCATCGGATAGTCCAATATATCGGATGACCGATGCAGACTGCCGGTCCATCGTTGGCGACCCAACGCCGTGTTACCACGTCGCTGTGCTCCCTATCGCGCCACTTTGAGTGACAGAGATAGTCGCCAAGACAGGGGGCAGGCCATCACTCGGATAACCCGCCTTTAGTGCTACTTCTTTTTCTTGGCCGATTTTTTCTTTACGGCCTTCTTTGCAGTCTTCTTCTTTGCAGCTTTCTTCTTCGCAGCCATGATGTACTCCTTCATTATGTGATTTAAGGACTAACGGGTTAATTTGGGACGTAAGTCCCGTTTGGGTACTGCTTACAAAAAGAAAAGACAGCCGATGGCTGTCTTTTCATTACTTCGGGCACGGACGCGGCAACAATGCTGCACGACCGAAGATGGGCAACGGAATAAAGAGAGGGCGATATACAAAGGAGGGAATTGGACAGCAACGGCAACCGTCGGTTGTCGTTTTTGGCTATATTTGTCGTACTTCGCAATCGATTCAATGTACCCTTCGACCTCGTTTATCTTGTGTTACTGCCTACACTGTGCGGTTCCGAACGCTGAGCATGATGTTATTTCATATCATCGCTGGCATGTCGTTGCTGCAACAACCGCGCTTAACTTCAATGTGTAGCACAATTCCACAACTCGTCAAGGCGTACTGTAATTATCGTTTCACAAAAATGCAAACGTTTTTTTCAAATCGCCGTGCGCAGTGCGCGCTGCACACGGATAAATTATCGAATCGTGCGTGATGATAGACGGCTCAACCGCATTTTGAATCGCCACAGTTGAGGCAAGTCATGCATCCATCCATCTTGATGACTGCCTTGGTCGAACATTTGACGCATAGCTGCGCTTCCGCCGGGAATCCTCCGTTTTCATCCGTCGTCGACGACCCCTGCTCTCGGGATTGATGGGCGGCGCGCTTCTCAGCGATGAACTTTTTGTGTTCTGCGCTCGGTTCTTCGGTGCGTATCATGCCTATCATCTTCATGTGGCACTCGATGGCATCGCCGATCTCTGCTACCAGCGATGGCGTGTACTTGCCTTTCTTGAAATAACCGCCGCGCGGGTCGAATACGCTGCGCAATTCCTCCACCAGGAAGGTCGCATCCCCGCCTTTACGGAAGACCGCCGAGATAATACGGGTCAGGGCCACGATCCATTGGAAGTGGTCCATGCTCTTGGAGTTGATAAAAATCTCGAACGGACGGCGTTTTTCGTGTTCGGTGCCCTGGTTGAGCACGATATCGTTGATGGTGACGTACAGGGCGTGTTCGGTCAGGGGCGTTTTAATCTTGTAGGTGCTGCCGATGAGGGTTTCCGGCCGTTCCAGCTTCTCGTGCATGTGCACGACGTTGGACTCCGCCGGTTTGACCTCGTCTTTTTTTACCTCGTAGGCGATGATTTTCTGATCGATCTTAATGGCCATGGTGTATCTCCGTGGTGCGCGGGCGGTAGCAGGCCGCTGCAGTTAATGGCTTAGAATTTACCGTAATAACCTTCTTTCAGGGCATCGTAAAGATTGGCGGCGGTATGCAGCTCGCCGTCGTACTCGATCTCTTCGTTGCCTTTTACCTCGATCATTTCCCCATTCTCGAGCTGAAAGCGGTAAATGGTGTTTTCCAGGTCTTTCTCCTTGACCAGTACGCCCTGGAACGCCGCTGGATTGAAGCGAAAGGTGGTGCAGCCCTTGAGCCCCTGATCGAAGGCGTACATGTAGATTTCCTTAAAGTCTTCGTAGGGAAAGTCGGACGGCACGTTAGCGGTCTTGGAAATAGACGAATCCACCCATTTCTGCACCGCCGCCTGGACGTCGACGTGTTGTTTCGGGCCTATGGCATCCGCGGATATGAAGTAATCCGGCAGCGTCGCCTCGGGGTTATCTGAATCCGGATTGGCCTTGGCGTTAATCAGGGCGCGATAGGCCAATAGCTCGAAGGAATAGACATCGACCTTTTCCTTGGTTTTGCGGCCTTCGCGGATAATATTGCGGCTGTATTGGTGGGCAAACGACGGTTCTATGCCATTGCTCGCATTATTGGCGAGGGATAGAGAAATGGTGCCGGTGGGGGCGATGGAGCTGTGGTGGGTGAAGCGCACGCCCACCTCGGCCATGCGGTCGGTGAGATGCTTGCTGAACTTCTGCATGTAGCGACTGTATTTGGCCAGCAGCACCTTACCGGGAATCTGGTCGCCGACTTTGTATCCATCGCGTTGCATCTCGGGACGTTTGGTGAGCATTTCGGTAGTGACTGTAAAATTTTCCAACAGTATGGGCGCCGCACCTTTTTCTTGTGCCAGTTCAATACCGCTTTCCCAACCGACTTCCGCCATTTCACGCGCCACGCGCTCGGCGAAGACCAGGGAATCGGGCTCGCCGTATTTCATGCGCAGCATGGTCATGGTCGAACCCAGGCCGAGGAAGCCCATGCCGTGGCGGCGTTTGCGAATAATCTCCTCGCGCTGTTTGTCCAGCGGCAGGCCGTTGATCTCCACCACGTTGTCCAGCATGCGCGTGAAAATGGCGACCACGGCGCGATAGCGCTCCCAATCGAAGTGCGCCTGGTCGGTAAAGGGATTTTCCACAAACTTGGTCAAGTTGATGGAGCCGAGCAGACACGAGCCATAGGGCGGCAGCGGCTGCTCGCCGCATGGATTGGTGGCGCGGATGTTTTCGCAAAACCAGTTGTTGTTCATCTCGTTGATCTTGTCGATGAGTATGAACCCGGGCTCGGCATAGTCGTAGGTCGATGTCATGATCATGTCCCACAGGCGCCGGGCCGGCAGGGTTTTGTATATTTTGCAGGCCACCAGACCCATGTCGTTGGTGATGTAACCGTGGGTGGTTGGCCACGGACGCCAGACGATGCGCACGGCCGGGTCGTTGCGCTCGGACTCGCTGGCCGGGAATGCCAGATCCCACTGGGTATCGTTTTTTACCGCTTGCATGAATTCGTCGGTGATGAGGCAAGACAGATTGAACTGGCGCAAACGCCCATCCTCGCGTTTGGCGCGGATAAAATCCGTGACATCCGGATGCGAAATATCGAAGGTCGCCATCTGCGCGCCGCGGCGGCCACCGGCGGACGACACGGTGAAGCACATGGCATTAAAAATATCCATGAACGACAACGGGCCGGAGGTGTACGAACCGGCACCACTCACGAATGCGCCCTTGGGACGCAAGGTGGAGAACTCATAGCCTATGCCGCAACCGGCCTTCAAGGTGAGTCCGGCCTCGTGCACCGAACTCAGTATGCCGTCCATGGAATCCCGCACCGTGCCGGAGACGGTGCAGTTGATGGTGCTGGTCGCCGGTTTGTGTTCCAGTGCGCCGGCATTGGAGGTGACACGTCCCGCCGGGATCGCGCCGTTGAGCAGGGCCCAGGCAAATTTTTCGAACCACTCGGCGCGCTTTTCCACGGTGGTTTCCACATCGGCCAGCGCACGCGCGACCCGGGCGTAAGTGCCCGGTATGTCTTGATCCAGGGGTTCCCCGGTTTTGGTTTTGAGGCGGTACTTTTTGTCCCAAATATCGTAGGAAGCGGGTTGCAGGGGGATGTCAGTGAGGGCGGTTTGCGGCGCGGCTAATTTGACTACCTTCATTTCGATGATGACCTCCAGTGTAGGTGGCACGGGGGGAATACCGGCCTTATTTAATATAATTTCGCCAAAAGAAGCGAAAGCCCAACATGTAGTGGTTCTTCGGCAGATTAGACCCATAGGCTGGTGGCGTCAAGAATCTTTCCTATGTTCTTGGGCTTTCGTGGAAGCCACTATCGCCATCCTATATATATAGCGCCATCCACGGACTAAGGAGATAGAGGACATATATAAGGTATAAAAAAGTACCGGCCCCTGATTTTTAATCAATATTGCTTAAGTCTCCGGGCGTACCCAAACCCATTTAAATAATAAGGTTATTTGATCGCGGTCTCGGATCTATAGCAGCGTTGCTCGGTGTATTCTTCCAATATGAAGGACATCCTGCACATGATCGAGTCGCTTAAAGCCGATGCCCATGATCCCAACGGCCTATCGGCGTTAAACGGCCTAGGATTTATTTCCTGTGCCAATGCCGTGCACATTAAGCACGTCCCTTTCTACGAGCCTTGCATCATCTTGGTTCTTTCCGGCAGGAAGATGTTTTTCCACGCTGGCAAGTCTATTACCTGTGACACCGGACACGTGCTCACGGTACCGGCACCGGCAAGTTTTGATCTCAAAAACGAACCCGATACCCGAAGCAAACAATACCGGGCGCTGATTATTCCTTTTGCGCATGATCTGCTAGAGCGTCTGGAGCAGGCGCACAATATGGCAGCGGATGGCCGGCCGCGGGAAACCAGCATTTTAAAGTTTGCGCCGGAAGATGGGTTGATCGCCTCCATCAAACATTATCTAACGTCCATGAGTGATGCCAGATTACGCGCCCACCGCTTGATGGAGATTCTTCTCGTTCTGGTTAACAAAAATCCTGAACTGCTTGCCTACGCCGTACATAGAAAGAGCTGGAGTCAGCGCGTGCGCGCCATCGTGGCCACGGACTTGGCCGAGCCCTGGGGCATTAATGAAATCTGTCAACGCCTGGCGACCACGGAGAGCACCTTACGCCGCCACCTCAAGCAGGAAAAAACCGGATTCCGTGAACTGGTCTCTGAAATGCGGCTAAGCACCGCCTTGATGCAGTTGCTCCAGACATCCCTGCCTATATATCAAATCGCCTACAATTGCGGCTATCAGTCGGTGTCGCGTTTCAGCAGTAATTTTCACAAACGCTTTGGCCTTCCACCGCGCGCGTTCCGCGAGTCCATGGATGAAGTAGAACAAAGTCTGCCCGTTTCGGAACATTCCCGTCCCTAGTCATGTGTCAATCTTGTTATGACGCCCGGTTGCCCTTAGTTGAATCTGGGCAGGTCATCAACAATCGACGGAGGTGGATATGAAAAAAACGCAATTTCTTATACTGGTGGGTTTATTGGCAGTACACAATGCAGGTGCCGAGGGATTCACTCTCAGCAGTCCACAGATCAAGGACAAGGGTCAAGTAGCAGCGGAACAGGTTTTCAACAGTTTTGGCTGTCAGGGTGGCAATGTGTCACCGGCACTGCAATGGCAAGACGCGCCGCGCGACGCCAAGAGTTTCGCCGTGACGGTCTACGATCCCGACGCCCCTACAGGCAGCGGCTGGTGGCATTGGGCGATCTTCAATATCCCGGCCCATGTCAGCGGCCTAGAAAAAAATGCCGGCAGCCTGGAGGCCGACCTGGCGCCCGCAGGCAGTATCCAGGGCCGAACCGATTTCGGCAAACCCGGTTACGGCGGTCCGTGTCCGTCGGCGGGGGATAAACGGCATCGCTACCAGTTTACGGTGTATGCCCTCAAGACCGACAAGCTGCCCTTGGATGAAAACGCACCGGCTGCCATGGTGGGATATTACCTTTACCAGAATCTCATACAGAAAACGGTATTGACTGGGTATTACTCTCGGTGATCGCTTTGCGTTTCATTTGACGGGTAATATGGTGCGTAGTATTTCCCTCTTCCCCTGGGAGAGGGTTAGGGTGAGGGCGTTTTTGCTTGTGCTTGTATTGTGCCGCGCTACCGCGCGCTTTAAAATCTACTTGCGGGTCCCGCCCCGGCCGCTTCCGGCATCCTCGGCCGCTGCTCCCGGCGCGGCCCTACCTCCTCCATCCCTGGCGTCGTGCCTCCCGCGGCACTCGCACATCCCTGTGCATCGCGGGCGGGGTACTTTCTTGTCGCCACAAGAAAGTACCCAAAGAAGGGCTTCCCATCGCTCGCCGCGCAAAAACCGCCCGGTCCCCTGTGCTCCTCGCCCCACCGGGCCTGCGGTGCTCGGCGAGCGCTAA
>JANOTM010000334.1:0-3153 GCA_031416355.1 Gammaproteobacteria bacterium | reverse complement strand
CGCCCGGGCGCAGAAAAACCTCTGCGCCCGTTCGGCGGGGAAAAGGTCCACTGGACCTTTTCCTGTTTCCGCCTCGCCTCTCAGAGGGAGAGGGGAATCCATATTTTATGTATCGATGTTGAAGATAGCCATGGTCACGCGCTGCTTACTTAATGCAACGCCGCCTGCGGCGTTTGTTCCTGCGCCGGACCCGGTGAGCCGTGGTGCAAGACCATGCGCCAGCCGTTAGTGGTACGGCGATAGACATTGGTCGCGATCACTGGCGGCTGGTGGCGTTCGGCCTTATCGACGCGGATGTGCTCGTGCATGACGTGTACCGCCATGTCCTCGGTGCGCGTGCGCAACACATCGGAGATGGTGAACTCCAATTCCGGCGAGTGTTCGAAAATATTCTGCCAGCGTCGGGCGATCACGGTGCGTCCCTCCAGGCGCGATCCGGATGGATGGATGCAAACGATATTTTCATCCTGCGCCCATACTTCCATCATGGCATTAGCATCGCGATTCTGGAAGGCGCGGTAGAACGCGTCTTCCGCATCCTCGGGTGTTTCGAATCGTGAAATAGGCATGCTTCGTCCGTGCGGGTTAATAGGTACGCATGTTCTGGTCGATCTCGCGCGCCCACGCGTCAATGCCGCCGGAGAGATTGTATAGTTTGGCATAACCCTGGTGCGCCATGTAATGCGCTACCTGGTTACTGCGCATCCCATGGTGACAGACCACGACGATTTCCCGGTTCCGGTCGAGTTCGTTCAAGCGCGCCTGGATCTGGCCCATGGGAATATGCACCGATCCAGACAGGGCGCAGAGATTGTATTCCCAGCCCTCGCGCACATCCAGAAGTATGGGCGGATCGCTCGCCTGCGCCAGCCGGGATTTAAGCTGGCTCACATTGAGTTGTTGTATAGATTCCATATCGCTGCTTGGCCGCCTACCTGCTATTTTAGAATACAAATCTGGCAGGCGCCGCGGCATTTTGCAGGGGGGGAAGGTCGGTTTCGAACAGCAGCCGCTGGCTGAACGACTCGCTATCGATGCGCTTGATCAGACGCGCCTCCATCGCCGGCGATGTGCCCACTACGGCCGCCAATCGCCCACCCACCGCCAGACTGCGCTGAAATGTATCGGGTAGGATAGGCGTAGAACCGGTGATAATAATAACGTCGTAGGGCGCGTGCCTGTCCCAGCCGCGGGCGGCGTCGCCGGTTTCCAGGGTTACATTGTGTATGCCTTGGGTCGCGAGCCTTGCCGCGGCGGCAGCGGTGAATTCTCCATGGATTTCTACGCTGTGCACATGGCCACCGAGTTTGGCGAGCAACCAGGTGAAGTAACCGCTACCGGTACCGATTTCCAATATCTTGTCGCGCGCCTGTATGTCCAAAACCTGCAATAGTCGGGCCTCTAGCATGGGCGACATCATCGCCTGTCCGTGGCCCAGGGGAATATTAATGTCGGCGTATGCCAGGTTGCAGTAGCGTTCCGGCACGAATTCCTGACGCGGCGCCTGCGCCACCAGGTCGAGCACGCGCGGGTCGGTCACGTCCCAGGTGCGGACCTGGCTTTCCAGCATGTGTTTACGCGCGGCTGCGAAATTCGTTTCTGACATGGGTGTGCCTTTCTTTTTGGGATAATTCCGGACGCTGTATGTCCGGTAATGTACTTGTACACAAAGTGTCGGCAAGGGTAAGCGCTTTGTCAGATCGACGCAAGCCGGCGGGCTGCGGGCAATGCTCATTATATAAACTTATGATCTATAACAAATTTTTTTCCATTCTCCAAAGAGACTGCTATTCGTTTACGCCCAAACTATGCCCTTGAAAGAAGTACTAACGGGTCTATTGCGGGGGCGCTAGAAAAATAGAGTCGATCCAGCGTGGCTGTGCTTCATCTCTGTAGGAATCTAAACAAGACGACGACCTGCATTCTTGTCATATCACTGACATCATAAATTCATGAGTTCTGCTTTATTATTCTCCGGTCTAGTCGTAAGAGTTAGCGTGCTTCGTGCGCAGGACTTGCAATAAAGCAATGCATAATTACTACTGCAAACATCCTGACACTCTTGCAGTGCAAAATAAACGATAACACCACACTGGATACTCCGAACGTCGCATATGCGTACCCATGCTGTATACCCGGTTAAACTTCACGGAGGGACCCCGCTATGGCTATTTCCGAAGATGAAAACCAGATCGATCAGCTACTGACAGAACTCGGCATACATTTACCCGAGGTACAAAAAGAAGATATGGAATCCGAAATGCTTGGACTGTATTTACCAGACAGCCAGGAATATAGGAACTTGATAGACCTGCTCTATGGGAAGTGGCCTCCTACTGAGGCTGCATATTGAGTCGGTATAGCAGCCGTGGGACTGGCAAAAAATAACTCTGTCATACGACGTATGTCAATTAGTGGCGGTATTGGCTAGTTTTTTCTTAGACTCCAACTGATCGATCTTTTCCTGGTATTCCTGCGCGATATTTTCGATTTCGACGCGCTTTAGTTGGGTCAGCGGCTCGCGTTGCAACATGGCATCGAGGGGTCCTTTCTTTTCATATTGCGCCAGCAACTCGCGGTTTATCTGCACCATCTTGGCGTTCTTATCCTCACACGATACTATCAATTGCGCCTGCTCGGTTATGGTTTCCTGCAGCTGGTTTTTCTCTGCTTCCACCTTGAGCAAGTTCTGGGTAGTTTCCTGAAAATTTTCATTCAGGCTGGCGTAACTACCGCGTGATTTACCCAGCGCGGTCTCCGAGTTTTTCTTGACGTCGCCGAGTTTCCTGTTCAGCGCCTCGAGCTCGCCCTTGAGCTTTAGGTTTTCGGTCTGCATGGTATCGCGCTCCAGGGCCATTTGCCGTAGCATGCGCTGTACCTTAGCCGCCTTCTGGTCATCGGCATCGCCGGCCGATGCCATTCCCGTTGCCAAGAAAAGCAATATTGCCATCACCGTTTTATGTATAGATATTGCTCGCATAGTAATCTCCATCAGAAAACTGACTAGAACTTGGCGTTTATATCGAGCTGTAGGACATCGATTGCGAGCGGACGTGTCGTTATCGGATCGGCTGATCTTTCAATAAATGGCCCATCGATCTCATTAGCACTCAACCAGCGTAACGACAACCATGTATTGGCAGCCAACCCGTA
>JANOTM010000333.1:0-3612 GCA_031416355.1 Gammaproteobacteria bacterium | reverse complement strand
CCATCCAGGCGATTTTTAGAGACGAAAAGCAAAAATGTGATTTTTGCTTTTCTCCATTTTTCAAACACTGACGTGTTTGAAAAATGCGCGGCCGGTCCCTGGCCGCACGGGAACCTCTCTACTAGAGGTTCCCTTAATAATTGCGATGGACAGAAAAGTGGGCGAGGGCGAGCAGTGCGTGCTTGTAGGGTGTATCGGGTAGCGCATCCAGGGCCGCTTTTGCCAGACCCGCTTCAGCCTCGGCTTGGTGCGCAGTGTACGTGATGGACCCGGTGGATTCAATGGCGGCAATGACCGCCGCAATCTGATCCAGCCCGCCGTGTTCTATGGCTGTGCGCACCAGGTCGGCCTGCTGGGCGGAGCCTGCACGCATGGCGTGGATCAGGGGTAGGGTAGGCTTGCCTTCCGCCAGATCGTCGCCGATGTTTTTTCCCAGGGTGGCACGGTCGGCGCGATAATCCAACACGTCGTCGATTAATTGAAACGCGGTCCCAAGATGCATGCCATAGGTAGCTAGCGCGAGCTCGATGTCGGGCGCCTGCTGGCCGATGACGGCGCCGAGCTGGGCCGCGGCCTCGAACAGTTTGGCGGTCTTGCTGCGTATGACGTGCAAATACTGTTGCTCGCTGATGTCGGGGTCATGGCAGTTGAGCAGTTGCATGACTTCGCCTTCGGCAATGGTATTGGTGGCCTTGGACAAAATATCCATGACGCGCATATGCCGCAAGCTCACCATCATCTCGAACGCGCGTGAATACAAAAAATCTCCCACGAGTACGCTGGCCTCGTTGCCCCATACCGCGTTGGCGGTGGATTGGCCGCGCCGCAGTTGCGAACTATCAACTACGTCGTCATGCAGCAGGGTCGCGGTATGAATGAATTCAACAATCGCCGCCAGACGGATATGGTCGGTGCCGTCATAGCCACAGGCGCGGCTCGCCAGCAATACGATAAGCGGCCGCAGGCGTTTGCCGCCGCTATTGATAATGTGGTTGCCCATCTGGTTAATCAGCACCACGTCGGAACTCAGCCGTTGCTGGATCTCCTGATCCACGGCGTGCCGGTCTTTTTGTGTGAGCGCGAGGATGGCCTCGAGATTCATGGGCGTGATGTAGGTGTCGTTTTTAGGTCGCGGCGATGAGCCGGGCATGCTAGTTTATGCCCAGCTTGCTGGCAAGGACTCTTACCGGAAGTCGACGTCCGCGACGCTTGAAACTGGACCGGAAACAAGAAGCTTGTAAGTTGCCGCCACAGCCATTAGAATTCCCGCCTTTCGAGCTTTTCATTAACAGGCAGGATGTGGGTATTTCCCACGGAGAATCAATCATGTACGCGGTTATTGAGACGGGTGGCAAGCAGTATAGAGTAGTAGTGGGTGATGTGGTGCGCGTGGAAAAGCTGTTGGTTGAGGCCGGTGCCTCGATCAATCTGGATAAAGTGCTCATGGTGGCCGATGCCGGCAATGTGCGGTTGGGCAATCCCCTATTGGCCGGCGCCGCCGTTACCGCTACCGTTAAAAGCCATGGACGCGGCGAGAAAATCCGCATCCTCAAGTTCCGCCGGCGCAAGCACCATCGCAAGCAAGCCGGTCACCGCCAGGCTTACACCGAACTGGAAATCACCGCCATCGGGTAAGTGCACCGCGGACACAACAGAACACATCAAGGGTTATTGCAATGGCACATAAAAAAGCAGGCGGCAGTTCGCGTAACGGCCGCGATTCCGAATCGAAACGCCTGGGCGTCAAGCGCTATGCCGGACAAGAGGTCTTGGCCGGTAACATCCTGATACGCCAGCGCGGCACCAAGTTTTACCCCGGCCTCAATGTGGGCATAGGCAAAGACGACACCCTATTCGCCCTGGCCAATGGCAAGGTGCTTTTTGAGATCAAAGGCCCGCGCAACCGGAAAACCGTCAGCATCGTTGCGGGTTAATTAGGCGTTTCTTCTTTCTCTGGACAAAGGTCTCTACACAAACCGGGTAGGGTGGGCATCGCCCACCGCCCGTGGCTGCGGTCAGCACACGCTGGTGGGCGATTCACTGGAAACTGCTCCTGCGTTTCCAGTACTTCCGCCATCCATGGCGGTCGCCCACCCTACAAACTTTCCCTCTCCCTCTGGGAGAGGGTGGCCCGAAGGGCCGGGTGAGGGAAGAGGTCGCCCGGTTCATGAACTCGCCGCCGCAGTAGCACGGCCGGGCGGCCTCTCCCCTAAAGCTGCTGGTTTTCACTAACCCCGCTCAAGCATGCAGCGGGGTTTTTTGTTTGGCATGAAGGTATCCAATGAAATTCGTCGATGAGGCCACAATACGCGTCGAGGCGGGCAATGGCGGCGATGGCTCCGCCAGCTTCCGGCGCGAGAAATTCATACCCCTGGGCGGGCCCGACGGCGGCGACGGCGGGCGCGGTGGCAGCATACATCTCATCGCCAACAGCGGCCTCAATACCTTGGCGGATTTTCGTTTTTCCACCCAGTTTCGCGCCCAGCACGGCGGCCGCGGCCACGGCCGGCAAATGTATGGCAAGGGCGGTGACGACCTTTATATCCCCGTGCCCCTGGGCACCCTGGTGCGTGACGCCGACACCGGCGAAGTCATCGGCGACTTAACCCGTCCCGGGGACACGCTGCTGGTGGCCAAGGGCGGGCGCGGCGGTTTGGGCAATATCCATTTTAAATCCAGCACCAACCGATCCCCGCGCCAAACCGTGCCGGGGGACCCAGGCGAACACCGCCAACTGGAACTGGAGCTGCAACTCCTGGCGGACGTGGGCCTGCTGGGTCTGCCCAACGCCGGCAAGTCCACCTTGCTCAGCGCTGTGTCCGAGGCACGCCCCAAGGTGGCGGACTACCCCTTTACCACTCTGCATCCCCAGCTTGGTGTGGTGCGGGTGGAAAACCATCGCTGTTTTGTCATGGCGGATATCCCGGGTCTGATCGAAGGCGCGTCGGAAGGCATCGGGCTGGGTATACGTTTTCTAAAGCACCTGGCGCGTACCCGCATCTTGCTGCATCTGGTGGACGTGGCCCCCATGGACCCAGACGCCGATCCCATCGCTGGAGTAAAAACCATCGCGGCGGAACTGAAAAAATTCAGCCCGGAACTGGCCCAGCGTGAACGCTGGCTAGTGCTGAACAAGATGGATCTGTTACCGGAAGACGCGCGCGCCGCCCGTGCCAAAGCGTTGGTCAAGGCGCTCAAGTGGAAGGGCCCCGTATTTCCGATATCCGGGGCCGCGGGTTTCGGGTGCCGTGAACTGGTGGGTAGCCTCATGACCCGGCTCGAAGCCTTGCGGCGCGAGGAGCAGGCCGATCTCGCTACCGGACCCCTAGTAGAGGATGCGAGCGATGCCGGCGACGCGTGAATCCCTGACCCGGGTCAGCCGCTGCGTGGTCAAGATCGGCAGCGCGCTGCTGACCAACAACGGCCAAGGTCTGGACAGCGCCGCCATCGGCGACTGGGTGGCGCAAATGGCCCAGTTGCGCGCCGCCGGTATGGAAATCGTATTGGTGTCCTCCGGCGCCGTGGCCGCGGGCATGCAGCGTCTGGGCTACAAGTCCCGCCCCCATGCCCTGCATGAACTACAGGCCATGGCCGCCGTGGGCCAGATGGGCC
>JANOTM010000332.1:0-2019 GCA_031416355.1 Gammaproteobacteria bacterium | reverse complement strand
CGCGAAGACGGCAGTGCGCTCCGCCACTTCAGGAAGTTCTGGGTCGGAAATCTTTTCCAGTTCACGGCCGGAGAGGGCGATAAGCTTTCCGTTCTCTGCGCGTCCCTTTATCCCGATTTGCTCGGCGATGGCGCGGGCGGTGATGAGATGGTCACCGGTAATCATCTTGACCGCGATGCCGGCATCTTGGCATTTGCGCACGGCGTCGATGGCTTCGGGTCGCGGCGGGTCGATCATCGCTTGCAGGCCGAGGAAGGTCAGTCCCGCGGCGACATGGCTGTGCTCGAGTTGCGCGTGGTCGGCGTCGACGTGGCGACGAACGAATGCGGGCACGCGCAGGCCGCGCGTGGCCATTGCTTCGACTTCCCGGTGTATGGCTGCCTTATCGAGCGCAGCCACTTTGCCCTGTCCGTCAAGCGCGTCGGCGCAGCGATCGAGGAGGCGCTCCACCGCACCGACTTTATAAATGACGCGCCCAACCGCGCGCGCGTCATGCAGCGTGGCGCGGAACATGTGTTCGGATTCAAAAGGTATCTCATCCAGGCGCGGCGACTCGCGGTGCGCGTCGACGTGTGCCAAACCGCCCTTCTCGCCCGCGACCAGCAACGCGGCCTCGGTCGGATCGCCTTGCACTTTAAGCCGCCCGCCTTCATCGCGCAGCAGGTGCGCATCGTTGCTTAACACGCCGGCGCGCAGACATTCGGCCAGCGCCGGCTGTTCCGACATGTTGACCAGTGCCCCGTCGAGACGGATTTCCCCCTTCGGCTCGTAGCCGGCGCCGGTCACCTCGTAGTGTTTTCCACCAGCGAAAATCTCGCGCACCGTCATCTGATTCTCCGTCAGCGTGCCGGTCTTGTCCGAGCAAATCACCGTCGTGCTGCCGAGCGTTTCCACAGCGGGAAGTTTGCGGATGATGGCGCGACGTTTAGCCATGCGCGCGACGCCGATGGCCAGTACGATGGTGACGGCCGCAGGCAGGCCTTCGGGAATCGCGCCTACCGCGAGCGCAACCGCCGCCATGAAAGTCTCGACAAGATTCTCGCCGCGCAGGACGCCCATAACAACAATCGCCGCCGACAGCGCCAGAATCCCCCACAGCAACAGCTGGCTCAAATGCGCGATTTTTTTGGTCAGCGGCGTCGAGAGGTCCACCGCTTCCGCGATGAGTTGCGCGATGTGGCCAGTTTCCGTCTGGTCGGCGGTGGCCCACACCACACCTTCACCCTGGCCCGCAGTGACGAGCGTGCCGGTGTAGGCCAGGTTCTTGCGGTCACCCAGCACCGTGTCGAGCGCAAGCGGGCCGGGGTGTTTGTGCACGGATAGGGATTCGCCGGTGAGCGCGGACTCGTCCACTTGTAAGTTCTTGACCTGGAACAGACGCAGGTCGGCAGGCACCCGGTCGCCAGACTGGAGCAGAACCACATCGCCGGGAACCAGTTGTTCAGAATGGATGCGCTGTGTCTGGCCATTGCGGCGCACACTGGTTTCGGTCGCGACCATTTGTGAAAGCGATTCGATGGCTTTTCCCGCCTTAGCCTCTTGAAGGAAGCCCACGATGGCGTTGAGAAATACGACAGCGAAGATGACGAAGGAATCCACCCATTCGCCGAGCAGCGCCGTCACGACGGCGGCGGCGAGAAGGATGTAAACCAGCGGCTGGTTGAATTGCTGGAGAAATTTCAGCCATGCCGGTGTGCCAGGGCGCGCCGTAATGCGGTTGAGACCGAATTTTTCCTGGCGGCGTTTAACTTCTTCGGCAGCCAAGCCGGTTTTCAAATTCACATCGAGCAGGCGCACGACTTCTTCCGCCTGCAACTGATGCCATGTGGAATTGAGTGATTCTTTCAAGTTGTTGCACCCCCTTTCCAATTGCGAATATCCGGCATGTCCTCACCATGTTGTCGGATGTATTGATCGTGTTCCATCAGTTTGTCGCGTATAAGCTGCGTGACATAATCGGCGCGAGGCCCTAAATTAGACACGCGATCAATCACGTCTTTAGCCAAGTGGAAGCGATCG
>JANOTM010000331.1:0-6442 GCA_031416355.1 Gammaproteobacteria bacterium | reverse complement strand
GGATAGACCACCAACCAGCACCCCTACCACCAAATAGATGCGGCCCAGCCAGCGATGGAGATCGGTATATTTTCCCCTGAGACGCGTAGAAAACTGAAATGGCCCCAACACCAACGCGACGATGGAGGCGAAGGCATGGATATAAATGCCCGTGGAATGCGCCAGAAAATTCACCTTCATATCTGGGTGTACGAGCGATCCCAAGGGCAGAACACCATAGGCGTAAGCCGCATATCCGGCCACGCCGAATGCTAAGAAGAAGAGTAGATTTTTGCTAAGGGAGGGCATAATGACCAAAACTCAGATGGCGACCCGTTAGCGCCGTCATCGGCGAGGGCTAGGTGGTATTATTAGTAGGCGCGGTCTCTGTATCGTTTTTGATCGGTCTCTTCGCATGGTTATTTGTACCCAACCCTTACAGTGCCGCAAACACGCGACCAGCCGCCGCCAGCGTAGCTTGAATATCCGCATCGGTGTGCGCGGCGGACAAAAATCCGGCCTCGAATGCCGAAGGGGCGAGGTACACGCCCTCCTCCAGCATGCCGTGGAAAAATTTGCGGAACCGCGCCACGTCGCAGGCCATTACCTGGGAAAAGCGGCTAATGTTGGTTTCCGTCGTAAAGAACAGCCCGAACATGGCGCCTACCGATTGTGTCGCCAAGGGGATGCCAGCCGATTTTGCCAGATCGCGCAAACCAGTAGTTAAGGAGGCGGTCTTGGCCGTGAGCGCCTGATGGAAGCCCGGCTTGGCGACCTCGGCCAGCATGGCGAGACCCGCGGCCATGGCCAGGGGATTGCCCGACAGGGTGCCGGCCTGGTACACCGGTCCGTCGGGGGCAATTTTATCCATAATATCGGCGCGGCCACCGAAGGCCGCTACCGGCAAGCCACCGCCTATGACTTTGCCTAAGGTGGTGAGATCGGGGGTGATGGCGTAGTGCGCCTGGGCACCGCCCAGGGCCACACGAAAGCCCGTCATCACTTCGTCGAAAATCAGTACTGCTCCATAGTGAGTACACACCTCCCGTAAACCCTCTAGAAAACCGGGCACAGGCGGCACACAATTCATATTACCGGCGACGGGCTCAACGATAATACAGGCGATTTCTTTCCCGAGTTTGGCGAATATTTCCCGCACCTGATCCAGGTTGTTGTATTCCAGGGCCAGGGTATGTTCCGCCAGGGACGCGGGCACACCCGGCGATGTGGGCACACCCAGGGTCAGGGCGCCGGAGCCGGCCTTTACTAATAAGGAGTCGGAGTGGCCGTGGTAACAGCCTTCGAATTTCACGATCTTGTCGCGGCCGGTAAAGCCGCGCGCCAGCCGTATGGCGCTCATGGTGGCCTCGGTGCCCGAGCTCACCATGCGTACTTTTTCTATGGCAGGCATCAGGGCGCAGATGCGGTCCGCCATCTGCGTCTCGATGCGCGTGGGCGCACCGAAGCCCAGGCCGTTGTCCGCCGCCGCCTTCACCGCGGTAATGACCGCGGGATGGGCGTGCCCGAGGATCATGGGTCCCCAGGAGCCCACGTAGTCGATGTATTTTTTACCGTCCTCGTCCCACAAATAGGCGCCGGCGCCGCGGGCGAAGAATATCGGGTCACCGCCCACGCCTTTGAATGCACGCACCGGTGAGTTCACGCCGCCGGGTATGTGGCGGCGCGCCTGCTGGAATAAGGTGGAAGAGGTGTTGGGCATAGTGTGTGGTGGCCTTAAGCGTCGCAGTTAAAAAGTTTTACATAACGGGCCGCCGCCGCGCGCGCGTCGGGCTGGCCCCACAGGCCTTCGATCACCGCCAGGGCATGGGCGCCGGCGGCCACCAGGGCCGCGCCATTTTCCGGTGTGATGCCGCCGATGGCAACCACCGGCAGATCGATTTCGGCATGGGCACGTTGCAGCAGAGTGAGATCCGCGGGCACCGCATCGGGTTTGGTGTGCGACGCAAAAAAACGACCGAAGGCGACATAATCCGCACCGAGTTCCTGGGCGCGGCGCGCCCGTTCCAGTTCGTTATAGCAGGACACTCCGATGATGGCGTCGCGGCCAAGTAGGGTGCGGGCCGCGGTCGGGTTGGCATCGTCGCGCCCTAGGTGTACGCCGGCGGCGCCGCACGCCCGGGCAAGTTCCGGATCGTCATTGATAATAAGCGCCGCCGAGTACTCGTTGCATAGTTGCACCAGAGATCGCGCCATCTTTAAGCGCGCCTGCGGGTTTTGATGTTTGTCGCGATACTGCACCAGGTGGGCGCCGCCCGCGAGGGCCGCGCCCACCCGCACCAGCAAATTATCCGGCGCCAGCCAGGCACTGTCGGCGATGGCGTATAGGCCATGCACCGCCATTACCGGCGTTTGCATGCCGTTACTCAGGCTCGAGTTCGGTGGGTTCATCTTCTTCCCGTGCCCAGTAGAGCCGGTCCGGCAGGAGTTGCCCCATGCCTAAGCGATAGGCGTGCTTGAGTGCGTGCCAGGTGTAATCCTGGGCCTCGGCCATGGCCTCCACCGGGTCGAAACCGTGGGCGAAGGTGGCGGCGCATGCCGCCGCCAGGGTACAACCGGAGCCGTGGTAGCTGTGGGGCAGACGTTCCCAGTGAAAGGTTTCCAGCAGGCGCATGTTGCCATATAGGCGGTTGATGACTTCCGGTGTATTTTCGTGGGCGCCGGTAATGAGTACGAACTTGCAGCCCGCCTCCAGCAGCTTTTGCCCGCAGGCGTCCAGGGTATCGGCATCGGGCGCCAGGCGCCGTGCCTCTAAACTATTAGGAATGAATAGTGTGGTCTGGGGCAGCAGCAGGGCATGCAAGGCTTCTTCGATGGGCTCGTCGCTGAGCACATCGCCGCGGCCGGAGGCCAGCACCGGATCGACAATGAGCGGGATATCCGGATAGTCCTCCAGTATGCCGGCCAGGGCGGTAATATTGGCGATAGACCCGAACATGCCGGTCTTAATGGCGGTGATCGGCATGTCTTCTAATATCGCGCGCGCCTGGGCGATGACCAGGCCCGTCTCTACCGGCATGAAGTGCTTCACGCCGACGGTGTCCTGCACGGTGATGGCCGTCACCACCGGCGCCGGATGACAGCCGAGGCTGGTCAGGGTCTGGATATCGGCTTGGAGTCCAGCGCCGCCGCTGGGATCGTTGCCGGCGAACACGAGTACCACGGGCATATCAGGTATGGGCATGGGCGCTATCCTGGTTGAGGATGAGGTTTTTGAGGGCATGGATCAGGCGCGGGTGATCGTTGAGCGCCGGCACCACGCGATAGTGCTGGATGCCGGAGGCATGCGCCAGTTCTCTGTATTCCATACCGAGCTCGTACAAGGTTTCGATATGGTCCGATACGAAGGCAATGGGATAAACCAACATCTGTTTAGTGCCCGCCTGACCCTGGGCACTGATTACGTCTTTAGTATAAGGTTGCAGCCACGTGAGGGGTCCGACGCGGCTTTGATAGCACAAGGTGGTATGCGGCCAGTCCAGACGTGCGCGCACGCTATCGTAGGTGGCGCGGATGTGCTGTTCATAAAGGTCGCCGGCATCGACGATCTTCTGCGGCAGGCCATGGGCCGAGAACAGGAGGCTTAGATGTGCCGGATCTGGATCGGGCAACTGGGCGGCAACCGCGCGTATATCATCGACGATGGCCTGTTGATACTCCTCCAGCTCATACCAGTGATGGATAAATACGATGTCCGGCTGGTAGTGCTGGCGCGTACACTCGCGCATAAATTCGTTATAAGAACTGCCACTGGTGGTGCGCGAGTACTGCGGATACAAAGGCAACAGCAATACCTTTTCGTAGCCCTGGGTTTTCATCCCGGCCACCACCGCGCGCGTCAAGGGATGCCAGTAACGCATGCACACAATGACATCGTAGGCGCCGTGCGCCGCCAGCGCCTGTTGCAGGGCGCGCGCCTGTTTTTGGGTATTTTCCAGCAGCGGGGATTTACCTCCCAGGGCGGCATAGCCAACGCTGGCCGCCGGCGCGCGCCGGCGCGAAATCAGGCGCGCAAAGGGTTTTTGGGTAATAAAGCCCAAGGGCAGGTTGAAAATATCGGGATCGGAAAAGAGATTATAAAGGAAACCCTCTACCGCTTGCAGGGAATCCGGGCCGCCCAAATTGAAAAGCATTACTGCGGTCTTTTTCGTCATCGTGCCGGGTATATATCCATGGGCGGGAAGGGGGTGCGCTATTTTACCCGCTGGCGATGTACATTTCACCCGCCATCATAAAATGCGAAAATAACAGCCCTACCACTATGGATATCAAGGCCAACGATGAAGCGTTACATGTGCGTGATTTGCGGTTTTGTGTATGAAGAAGAAAAGGGCCTGCCCGAGGAAGGCATCGCGCCCGGCACCCGCTGGGAAGATATCCCGGATACCTGGCGCTGCCCCGATTGCGGCGCCGGCAAGGACGAATTTGAAATGCTGGAGATCTAACATGGATGGCTCTTATTTAAACCCAAATGTAGGGCGGGTTAGCGTAGTGTGCGTAACCCGCCAGCGTTGCGCAGCAACACAAGACATTCTTTACGCTACAACAGACGGCACATCCGGCGGCTTACGGCACAAATGACGCGCCTAACGCGCCCTACATTGGCTATTTGACATGGTTTTTTCCGCACGCACCTTGCCCGAGGAGGATGAGCTGGTGGTAGACGGCGTGCGGCTGTGCTATCGCATACAAGTGAGCGCGCGCCGCCGCACCTTGTGTCTGCGTTTGTTCCCCGATGGCCAGATGCAAGTGGTGGTCCCGCGTTATGCGCGACTCACGGACATACGCCGCTTCATTGGGCTGCGCGGTGGCTGGATAGAACGCCAGCGCGCGGCCCTACGCACGCAGCCGTTGCGCGCCGATCCGTGCGCCCAAGGCGCAACGCTGCCGCTATTGGGCGCGGAACTGGTGCTGCATCACCGAGTACCCATGACGAAGAAACTTATTGCCGTGCGTCACGGCGACATACTGGCAGTGCCGGCCGCTACGTCGGAACAGGCGCGACCGCTGGTGGAGGCGTGGTACCGGCGTGCGGCGCAGGTGCATGTGCAGCAACGCATGGCACACTACGCGCCCCTAGTGGGGCGAGCACCGGTGCGCATTACCATCCGTGGTCAGAAGACACGCTGGGGTAGCTGCTCGGCCCGTGCCAGCATCAGCATCAACTGGCGGTTGATGCAGGCCGCACCCGATATTATGGACTATGTCATCGTGCACGAGCTGTGTCATTTGTTGCAGGCCAATCACGCCCCAAGGTTCTGGCGCGAGGTGGCCCGGGTGCTGCCGGACTACGAAGCACGCCGTCGACGGTTACGCGAATTCGGCAGGAATATTGTGTTGTAGACTGGTTCACCGCTGGGCTTTGTTCGATATGACCCCACTTATAGGGCTGCCTGTATTCTTTACACCACCCACGTGTATGGCCAAGGCAGAAAAAACCCAAATGCCATGATATGCTTAAAACCAAGCTCAACACCAAGCTCAACACCCAGAGTAGGCCCCCATGCATACCGCCAAGCAAGACGTCCGCGAGCTGCTCGACCATTTACCGGATGACAGCACGCTCGAAGACATCCACTATCATCTTTATGTCCTCGAGAAAATCCGCCGTGGCGAGACTCGCGCTAAGAATGAGGGCAGCCTAACCCAAGACGATGTAGAGGCACGATTGCGCAAATGGATTACCA
Organism: Gammaproteobacteria bacterium; assembly: GCA_031416355.1. Lineage (GTDB taxonomy): Bacteria > Pseudomonadota > Gammaproteobacteria > Acidiferrobacterales > UBA6901 > JANNJF01. Next base: position 758 of record JANOTM010000331.1, on the reverse strand, counting down.
AATAAAATGGTCACCTGAAGCCGTCGAAGACACCGAAGAGATCGCCGCCTATATCCACAAAGATTCGCCGCTCTACGCACAGAAAGTCGTCGAGGAATTGATCGCCGCGAGTCGCCGTCTTACCCAATTCCCTTTGCGCGGCCGCAGGGTACCCGAACTCACTTCCACGCATAGGGAATGCTTCGTCTATAGCTACCGCATGATCTACCGGGTCGAGGAACAACACGTGCTGATCCTCGCCGTTATCCATGGCAAGCGCCTGCTTGAATCGGTGGAACGGTTTAATCCCTGAGGCACCGGACTGCATAAAAAGGCGACGTACCCTAGCCCACTGGAAAGTGAGACGGAGACAGGAAAACACCACATTTTGTTTATTTACACCATCCTATGTGTTGCAAAATTCCCATCCATGCCGATTGTTCCTCGGGCTTAAATATCGCAGCCCCTAAACCAAAATTTCACTTGACCCCCGAACACATCCAGACATAGGATTCCATTCGATGATAAGAAGCAACACACCAAACAAAAAAACCCGGCAATGATCGCCAGCCTGCCGGGGCGCCAAGGAAGTAGGGGAGGAGTCATGCTGGATTATTTCTGTGGGATTTTTCGCTTGCGTACTGACACGCTGTGTATTCGCTCGTGTGTACAGGCCCCAGGCCAAGGACACGCGCTACGCGTGTTTTATCGCAAGCCTGCACGCTACTTCTTAATCGCGAGTCTCGCATTGGGTCTTTTTGCACCCCTGAGTGGCAGTG
>JANOTM010000330.1:0-2594 GCA_031416355.1 Gammaproteobacteria bacterium | reverse complement strand
GAAGGTCGCGGTGGTGGGCTCGGGCCCGGCGGGACTCGCGTGCGCGCAGCAATTGGCGCGCGCCGGTCACACCGTGGTGTTGCTGGAAAAGAACGATCGCGCCGGCGGTCTGCTGCGTTACGGCATTCCGGATTTTAAAATGGAAAAGAGCCACATCGACCGGCGCATGGACCAGATGCGCGCCGAGGGCGTGGAGTTCCGCATGCATCAGCACGTGGGTGTCAACGTACCGGTAGCGCAACTGCTGCACGACTACGACGCCGTGGTACTCACCGGCGGCGCGGAACATCCGCGCGACCTGCCGGTACCCCAGCGCGCGCTTAAGGGGGTGCATTTCGCCCTAGAATTTTTGATCCAGCAAAACAAGCGTGTCGCCGGCGATACCGTTGCCGACGCCGAGGCCATCATGGCCACGGACAAACACGTGGTGGTGATAGGCGGCGGTGATACCGGCTCCGATTGCATCGGTACCTCCATACGTCACGGCGCGCGTTCCATCACCCAGCTGGAACTTAACCCCAAGCCGCCAGAGCAGGAAAACAAACCCCTCACCTGGCCCAACTGGCCGAACAAGCTGCGCACTTCCTCATCCCAGGAAGAGGCCGGCAAGCGCGAGTGGGCGGTAGCCACCAAGGGATTTTCCGGCAAGAACGGGCACGTGACCACTCTGCATGCCATACGCCTCGACTGGAAGCAGGATGTCAACGGCGCGTGGAAGATGCAGGAAATCCCCGGCAGCGAGTTCGACATCCAGGCCGATCTGGTATTGCTGGCCATGGGCTATATGCACCCACTGCACACCGGCATGTTGAAGGAATTGGGCACTGCCCTCGATGCCCGCGGCAACGTGCGTGCCGACGATCGGCGCTATCAAACTTCCCTGCCTAAAGTATTCAGCGCCGGCGACATGCGCCGCGGCCAATCCCTGGTGGTCTGGGCGATACGCGAAGGCCGCCAGGCGGCGCGCGCCGTGGACGAATTTCTCATGGGCAGTTCCGGTTTGCCGCGTTAATGTAGTGCGCCACTCTTTCTGGAAGTTATTTTGCGTCAACAGTCGCCCTCATTTAAAACCCAGGGTTCCTTCTCCCCGTGGGCATAGGTATCTACACAAGCCAGGTAGGGTGGGCATCGCCCACCACATATGGCTGCTGTTGGCGCAAGGCTGGTGGGCGATTCACTGGAAACTGCTCCTGCGTTTCCAGTACTTCCGCCATCTCGGCGCCTGTTCCCGACAGCGCTCTACCTCGTCCATCCATGGACTCGTCGGCGCCTGTTCCCGACAGCGCTCTACCTCGCCCATCCATGGACTCGCATGGCGGTCGCCCACCCTACGCTCACTAACCTTGAAAGACGCACTGCATTTTTTCTTATGGCGCTTTAACCACTTGAAAGGCGGCGGCACCGCGATATATGCATAAACTAAAAAACGACCGCTTCCTGCGCGCCCTGCTGCGTCAGCCCGTGGATGTCACACCCGTGTGGATCATGCGTCAGGCGGGCCGCTACCTGCCCGAATACCGCGCGACCCGCGAGCGTGCCGGTTCCTTCATGCAGTTGTGCACCACACCGGAACTCGCGTGCGAGGTGACCCTGCAACCGATCCAGCGCTATGCGCTGGACGCGGCCATATTATTTTCCGATATACTCACCATACCCGATGCCATGGGACTGGGGCTCTACTTCACCGAAGGCGAAGGCCCGCAATTTAAACGCACCATACGCAGTGCCGCCGACGTGGCCAGCCTCGGTGTACCAGATCCGGAAGATAAGTTGCGCTATGTCATGGACGCGGTGCGCCTCATCCGCCGCGAACTGGACGGCCGCATCCCGCTCATCGGTTTCGCCGGTTCGCCCTGGACCATCGCCTGCTACATGGTCGAAGGCCACGGCAGCAAGGATTTTTCCACCATCAAGAAAATGATGTTCGACCAACCCCAGGTGCTGCACGCCCTGCTGGACGTAGTGGCGCGCGCGGTGGTGGAGTACCTCAATGCGCAGATCGCCGCCGGCGTGCAGGCGGTCATGATCTTCGATACCTGGGGCGGCATGCTGTCGCCACGCGACTATGCCGAGTTCTCCCTGCAATACATGACCCGCATCGTCAGCCTATTGGTGCGCGAACACGAAGACCGTAAGGTGCCGGTGATCCTATTCACCAAGGGCGGCGGCCAGTGGTTGGAAAAAATGGCCGCCAGCGGCTGCGATGCCCTGGGGGTGGATTGGACCACCGACCTAGTAGATGCCCGCGCCCGCGTCGCCGGCCGCGTGGCACTGCAGGGCAATATGGATCCTTCTCTTTTGTATTCCGCCCCCGAACGTATCCGCCAGGAAGTGGGCATCGTGCTCGACAGCTACGGCCCCGGACCCGGCCATGTGTTTAATCTTGGGCATGGCATCACGCCGGGTGTGGAACCGGATCGTGTGGGGGTGTTGGTGGATGCGGTGCACGAGCTGAGTGCCAAGTTTCATGCGTAGTTACTGAGGAGGCCATTAAATAGTGCACACCGCCTGCTACACAGTCCCTTCTCCCTCCGGGAGAAGGACAGGATGAGGGCCGGTTTTGCCGTGGTTTGCCCTCACCCCGGCCCTCTCCC
>JANOTM010000329.1:0-3980 GCA_031416355.1 Gammaproteobacteria bacterium | reverse complement strand
GCGCAGGCGGCACACCTCCATGAGCTTGATGGTGCGATCCTCCACGCCCTTGGCAATGTCGATCACCATGAGGGCCGAATCCACCGCCGTCAGGGTGCGGTAGGTGTCTTCGGAAAAATCCTCGTGCCCGGGCGTGTCCAGTAAGTTGATGATTTTATCCCGATAAGGGAACTGCATGACCGACGAGGTCACGGAAATGCCGCGTTGCTTTTCCATCTCCATCCAATCGGAGGTGGCGTGGCGCGCGGCCTTGCGGCCCTTGACGCTACCGGCGAGCTGGATGGCGCCGCCGAACAGCAGCAGCTTTTCCGTTAAGGTGGTCTTGCCCGCATCTGGGTGGGAAATAATAGCGAAGGTGCGGCGCCGGGATACTTCGCGCGAAATTTCGACCGCCATGGGGTACCTGGGACTACGTGAAAACCCCGGAGAATAACTGGATTTTGCCGGTTGTTCCAGCCCAGTTTGCGCATACTTACGCGGATGCAGCCGGCGACGGTGGGCATCGGGTATACTCGGCTAACTTCACCGCGTGGGAGGCTGCATGCAAGGTTATTTCAGGCTGGCGATAGTCGTGCCGGCAAGGATGCTTGGGCTAACCGCGAACGCGGCCTTTTTAGAAATCGAAGCCGATTCCTTCTAGCGGATAATTCAGCATGCGTAAACTCTATCCCGACATCAAGGCCAACCGCGTGCATACCCTGGCGGTGGACGGCGGGCACCAGTTATATATTGAAGAATCAGGCAATGCGCGTGGCCTGCCAGTGGTGTTTGTGCACGGGGGCCCTGGCGCCGGCTGCACCGAACAACATCGGCGTTATTTTGATCCCACGCTGTATCGCATCATTCTGTTCGATCAACGCGGCGCCGGCCGCTCCCGTCCCCACGCCTCCCTCGAAGCCAACACCACCCAGGCGCTGATAGCGGACATGGAGGCCATACGCGTATTTTTCGGCATAGATCGCTGGGTGCTCTTTGGTGGCTCGTGGGGGTCGACTTTGAGCTTGGTGTATGCGGAAACCCATCCAGAGCGGGTGTTGGGCATGATATTGCGCGGCATTTTTCTGTTCCGACCGCAGGAAATCCGCTGGTTCTACCAGGAAGGCGCCAACCATGTGTTTCCGGATTATTGGCAGGATTTCATCGCGCCCATACCGGAACACGAGCGTGGCGACCTGCTGCATGCGCACCATCGCCATCTCACCGGTAGCGATGAGATCGCACGCATGTCGTCGGCCAAGGCCTGGTCGTTATGGGAGGGGCGCACCGCGACCCTTACCCCCAACCATGCGGTCATCGACTTTTTCAGCAATCCCCACGTGGCACTGAGCCTGGCGCGCCTCGAGGCGCACTATTGCGTGCACCAGGCGTTTCTTGAAGATAACCAGATACTACGCCAGGCACCACGTCTGGCGGGCATACCTGGATTTATTATTCAGGGGCGCTACGACATGTGTTGTCCCACGGAGAGCGCCTGGGACCTGCATCGCGCCTGGCCTCAGGCACAGCTGGAGATCATACCCGAGGCCGGCCATTCCGCCAGCGAGCCCGGTATTATCGATGCCCTGGTGCGCGCGACCTTAAGCTTGCACAAACAACTTGCGCCGGCATAAACCATGGCGGTCTATGCCATAGGCGATGTCCAAGGATGTTACGATTCTTTGCGTGCCTTGCTCACGGCTATCGCCTTCGAACCGGCGCGCGACCAAGTATGGTTCACCGGCGACTTGGTCAATCGCGGGCCGCGATCCGCAGACGTGGTACGCCATATTATGGATATACCGGGCGCGGTGTGTGTACTGGGTAACCACGACTTACATCTCTTGGCCGTGGCGGCGGGCAAAGCCGCGCGCAAACCCAGCGATACCCTAGACGACATATTAGGTGCCCCGGACCGGGAGCGTCTGTTGCTCTGGCTGCGCCAGCGCCCCCTCTTGCACCATGACACCGCCTTGGGTTACGCCATGGTACACGCGGGCTTATTGCCGCAGTGGGACCTGGCCCTGGCCATGCACCTGGCAGACGCGGCCCAGGCGGCAATCCGCGATTCCGCGAACAATGATTTATTCGACTATATGTATGGCGACCAGCCCGATTACTGGGACGAGGAATTGGCTGGTAATGATAGGCTGCGGGTGATTATTAATGCCTTTACGCGCCTGCGTTATTGCGATGCCCACGGACGCATGCTGCTCAAGGCCAAGGGCGCCCCCGGCACCCAGCCGCCTCCCTACGCACCCTGGTTCCAGGCACCCGCACGACGCACCCGTACAACACGCATTGTATTTGGCCACTGGTCGACCTTGGGGCTATGGAATGCGGACCAGGTCATAGGCCTCGATACCGGATGTCTGTGGGGAGGAAAATTGACCGCCGTACGACTGGATGGGCCTAAGCCTGTATTCACGAGTGTTGCCTGTCGCCCAACACAGAATCCTAGCCCTAGTCCCACCTATACCTAGATATTGTTTCTCTTTGAACTACCTGGGTATTCTTCTTGCGGCAGATGTTGCACAATGCCAAATATTCGATCTTATTCAGCCGCCATGACTACGTCCTTAAAACACCATATCAAAGTTAACGTGAATACCGCCTATGTGGACGCCCAGTCGGTCCCCGATGCCAACCGCTATGTATTCACCTATACCGTGACCATCACCAATGTGGGCACCACGGCCGCCCGACTCCTTACCCGTCACTGGGTGATTACCGACGCCAATGAAAAGGTTCAAGAGGTGCGTGGACCCGGCGTGGTGGGAGAGCAGCCCTACTTGACGCCGGGCAGCAGCTTTGAATATACCAGCGGCACGGTACTTGAAACGCCCGTGGGCAGCATGCGCGGCAGTTATCAGATGGTAGACGATGAAGGCATGGAATTTGATGCGGAGATTGCCCCGTTTCTGTTAACTATGCCCCGCACTCTGCATTGACGCAGGATCGGCCCAGCCTGGATGCACCTGCTCTAATCTAGTACACAGTATCTACCGCAATATAGGCCTCAAAATGCCTAAACATCGGCGAAAACATGCCTATCTTTTGTCGGGTGACACATATAGTGAAAAACCGGCATTGATATCTTTCGCTTTTTTCATTTTCTATGTCACAGAGGCTAGTGGTCAGCGGCAGAGAAAATGAAAAAACGGATTTTGTGACACAACAAATGCATAAATCCGACAACCTTAAATTAAATTTTTCGGGCGGTTAGGTAAATGACTATTAATTAGTTCCACGAGCACGTTTACAACGGCTACACAGGCACCATGCCGGTCTTCTCGACGATCTACTCCCAACCAATTTTCTTGGCGATCACGATGGTTTTTGGCATTGCGCATTTCTTGCATTTCTTCATGCTGTTTCATCGTGTAGGCGTTTAAGTCTTGGGAATGGGCATGGCGTACTCCACGTCGCAATGGTAGATGTCGTAGGCGTCCTTGTATTCCATGGTGCGCGCAACGTCGGCAATCCAGTCTTCAGCGTAGCCGGCGCGCCGCAACAAGTGAAAACCCACCTCCATGCCGGAGGCGATGCCACCGCTCGAAACGATACGTCCGCTATCCACCACGCGCGCGTGGCTCACGCGGCACGCCGGTGCGAGCTTGGCAAGGCGGTCTATCGGCACCATGCCGCAGTTCGATGACTCGAGGGGGCTGGGTTCCTTGCGACTGGTTGCAGCGATGTCGTCAAGCAAGCCCATGCCTGCGTAGACCCACGAACCGCCGCCCACGCTTGTCAGTAGACAACTCTCGGGGAGACTTCTGATATAGGAGAACAGACGCTGATTGTGCATCTCCTGGCGCGCGCCCATGCCGCCGGGAATGAGAAACGCATCCATCGAAGGCGCGTCGTTGAAACTGTAGTTGGGAATAACCGTGAACCCCGCCTGCGCCTGCACCGGGCGATTGGCGTCAGCAATCAGAAATACGTCGAGCTCCGGGTCGTACCAGCGCGCCACCGAGAACACGCCGTACGGCGCGGTGAAGTCG
>JANOTM010000328.1:0-4745 GCA_031416355.1 Gammaproteobacteria bacterium | reverse complement strand
CCCCAGCGCAACCAGCGAAGCAACGCAAACGCCAACCACAATGCCCAAGCCAACATCGCCAGCCGATAAAATAATATCGGTACGGAAATTACCCAAGGCTGGGGCAGGATATTTTCGATGCGATCCTGATACCACTGCAAGTGATAAGCGCTGGAGCCATTGCCGGCGATTTGCATATCGGGCAGGCCCAGCAGGCCTTGTTTAATGGCGTACACCAAGGCGAGCAAGGCCGCTACTGTCCATAAGGCCAGGCCGACTTGCACACCATTGAACAGTATTTTCTTGTCGGGCGCGGTAAAACTGCGGCGCCAACCCAAGGCCAATAGCCAACCTACTATCAGTAAGGCTATGCCCACGGATACGGGGCTTAAACCTATACCTAGCAGCACCCAATGTCTGGCTTTCAGCGGCGTCAAGGGAACACGTCCCAGTCCCACGGCCACGAGCACCACCACCAACAAGACACCCCAAAATAATATCGCCGGTCCCATGGCCGGACCCCCGGCCAATAATGTCCAGCGGTCGTGCGGCGCGTTGATGATCACTTGGGCGTTGACGCTATCCACGGCGAGATTCACCGGCGCTACCCGAAACCAGGTACCCACTCCCTGGGGCAAACGAAATACCAAGGCGACATTTTGGGTGCCCGGCACCAGGGGGATGCTGAGTTGATCACCTTCCGGACGTAGAGGTTGGGCGGCGTCATTGATGGCCACCGACAATAGCAAGGCATCCGGCGGCAAGTGCACCACGTGCTGGCCGCCGCGACTGCTGCGTAGGGTGAATTGCATCTGGTATTCGGTCGCGCGCAGGCCCGGCGTCACCGTCAGAGAACTTTGATCCACGGTCAAGGTTTTGCCCGAGAGTCCTTCGGGGCGAGCGATCTTGAGCGTCACTTGTTCGCCCGGCCATGGGCGCCACTCGGGCAGCCACACACCGGCGGACTGATGGCTGACCACGGGTATGCCATCCATTTCCACGTGCCACAGGGGGCTTACGTCCAGACGCCAGATCTCGGTCCAGGCGTCGGTGTCGCTGGCTTTTAATATCAGTTGCGTGCCCTTTTCCAACAACGACGACCAGCGCAATTCTGTTTGATTGGCGGCCAGGCTGATGGCGGCCTTGCCGGCGCGCACGCGCACTTGTTCGCTGGTCACGGATTCGCCGGGCAGCAAGGGAATCTCCAAGGCCAGGGCGGCGCCGGGCGCGCTCACGCGTATGACGCGCGTCTCCACACGCCAATCGACACCCAACACCAAGGTACGCTCCACGTGAACAAAGGGCGGCAGATTATTCGTCTCCAGCGCCTGTTGATTTTTTTGGCCGTCCGCCACTTGGGTGCGGCGCAGCTGTACTTGATTATCGATCACACCGTCTTCATGCACGCCTTCCACCAGCCAGCCGTGGGCACTGATTTCCACCCGCTGCGGTTTCAGGGGAAAGGGAATTTGCACCAAAGAGCGATTGGACAAGGCGCCTTCCATCACCACTTGGTGCCTGCCCGGCCCCACTGCCAGGAGCAACTCGCCCCCGGCGGTGCGCGCCAAGCCACGGGCTGGCTGACCGTCCACTAATACGGTTTGCGGCAGCCATTGCGTCACATGCCCCGGTAACGGCACTGCCACCTCGGCTTGGCTGTTGATGTCGAGACGCAGGCGCAACGCGCCGGTGCCGGCCTCCAGCCGTACGCGCGTGATGGCCGCACATTGCGGCAGGCACTCGGGCTTGGCCAATAAACGATTTTCCAATTCCTTTAGGAGTTCCGGCGTAGGCAGGGTCGAGTCCGCCTGCACCAGCAGCGGCAAGCACAAGATCAAGGCCAGCACCGCCGTGGCGCCACCGCTGTAGGTAAAGCGCGGAAACCGGCCACGTCCCTGGCCCTGGAGACGAATATTCAGCAGCCCCAGCACTAAAAGCGCCAGTAACAGCACGCGCGTAAAGGCGAGCAGGGTATTCACGCTCGGCGGCAGCATGAGCAAACGCATTTCCTGGGTATGCTCCACCGGCCCGTTCCAGCGCACCGGTATGCTGCGCCATTGCCATAGTGGCAGACCGGGTCCGGTTTGCACGGCGGCATTGGGGTCGTAGTATTTGGGCCGTGGCGGCGCTGTTTTACTCAGTGCACCCACGGACGAGGTGATGGCGTAGCGGTCCATTTTTCTTTTTCTGGCGGGCGTGGACGCCACGTCTTCTTCCAACATCTCATCGGTCATCTCGCCTTCTGCAGCGGGCGCCGATGCTGCCGGTTCGGCCATGTCTTGTGCCTGCGGCAAGCCGGGTTGCTGGCCCATGATCACCCAAGGTTGCTGTAGCTGCGGATAAATGCCCTCGCGCACTTGCGTGACCATAAAAGGTATGACCATAAGCAATACCACCACCATGCTCACATTGCGATACACCAGCAGCACGCGTTGTGGCCAGCCCGCGGGTACCACGCGCAGCAGGGCGATGGCCGCCAGGGGATGCAGCCATATCCAGCGCGGTGCATCGGTTTCATGGGCAATAAGGATCAAGGTGACCAAGGCCAGGATACCGAGGGCACGGGACCAGAGTTTGCCCATGGCCAGGGCGATAATCAGCACCAAAAATAAATCCAGCAAGGTCCAGCGTTTCAGCCAGGTATCCTGCACGTAATCCACGCCGGTGGCATGCAGCAGGCGCCAGCCCGGGGGCAAATACAGTTCACCGCTGACTTTTTGGAAATCGTGATTCCAGCCGGTGACCGATAGGCGTGCCTGGCGTTGCATACGGCTGTCGGCGGTCATGTCTATGCTGCCGCCACGCACTTCCACGCCGGAACGCTCAGACCCCGGCAGGCGCGTAATAAATTGATCCTCACCCGCCAGGTTGACGCGCCCCAGGGCCGCGGGCGGTGTGATTTCCAGGCGCGAGGTGGCGGTGACCGTGCCGCGAATACGGTCTTGGGCGGTGTAGGTGCGCCCGGCGAAATCCAGCCACAGCTTGCGGTGCAGCGTGAGTTGATCGGGCGCTGGGTTGGCGTCGCCGCGTTTGCGCTCCACCAAACGCAAGCTGTCGCCTGTTTGCAGGCGATAGGCCGGCAACTGGCGCCAGTCCAGAGGCAGCTCGGTTTGCTGCGGGTCTATGGCCTGCACGCCTTCCACTACCGCCAGACGCAGATGCGGGCGCGCGTCGAACACCCACACCTCTTCCGCCGGCCACAGGGTTTTTTGCGGTGTGAGGGTGAGGGCGGTGATGGGCCCGTTATGGCGGGCAGTAAATGTTAATGTCCAGCGCCCGGGACGCACCTGCACCCGTAACAGGCCGTTGGCCTGCAGGCGTGCCGGTAGCGGACTAATGAGCGACAGGGGGATAAAGTCCGGTGCCATCACTTGGCCTAGCACCACTTCGCGGTGTTTGCCCGACACCTCCATGTCGATATGGGTGGTCAGTGTAAAAGGAATGCCATCGGTCAAGCGGCGATAGACGTTAAATGTAAGATGGTCGTCCGCGGTGTTTTTACTGGGCGCCTCGGTTTGACGCAGCCACAGCCGTCCATCGCTATCCAGATCGGGCAGGGGCACGACCTGATTATTCAGGGTCAGCGCCACAATCCCGGTGTCGCGTGGCACGGTCAAGGCCTCGGGCGCATGCTCCCAGGAAAATGTGCCGCTCACCACGTGACTGCCTTTTTCTACGTATAAATAAGGCCGGTCGTTGCGTACCAATACGGCGGCGGGTTTTTGGTCGATCAAGACGTCCTGCGGCCAATGCCGGGCGTCGCCCGGCAGGGGCACCCATCCAGCACTGGCCATTAACCAGTGCTGGGTAAAGCGGCCGGAAGTGCGATCGAGATTTAAAGATAAACGCGCCGGCCAGCCACACCGATGTTCGTCGCCATTGTTATAAAGAATCGGGCACGCCCGTTGCTCCTGTCCGTGCAATACCCATTTGATCCAGGGCTGCAAAGGCGCCGGCACGTCTTGCGGCGCCAGCGGCGCGGCAGCGGTATTGATTGCGCTGGCCAGCAGGGCAATAGCGATTAGGAGGCGGGGAAAACGGTGCATGGAGTTTCTCCGTGGGAGGGAGTGCAAATTTGGATGGGGTTTTTATAGAAATACTAGCAGGTTCTGGAGGTGATTTTGCTTGATTGTGCCGCGCTCCCGCGCGGGCCTTAAACCCTACGCGGGCGCTCCGCCCCTGCACCCCGGGTTACTTTTCTTTGCTTGTGCAAAGCAAAGTAACCAAAAGAAAGCACACCCCCATCGCTCGCCGGGCGAAAAACACGCCCGGTCCCCTGCGCTCCTCGCCCCACCGGGGCGCTGCGCAACTCGTAACGCCATTATCGATGGCGTTACTCAGACAGTGCTCGCGACATCCCCCCGGTGGGGCTGCGGTGCTCGGCGAGCTCAAAGGGGACTTTACAATCTACACCTACACCCCCCCTGACACTAGATATCAACGCCATGATGCCTTCAGAAAGGCTTTAATAAACCTTAGTAGGTTGGGCTGAACGTTTTTCGTGAAGCCCAACAGCAATGCTTGCACGGTCGGTGCTCATAGCAAGGGGTGATATGTTGGGCTTCACAAGTTCAGCCCAACCTACCTAACTACCTAACTCTGTTGAAGCTCTCACCCTTCATGTCGAGCTTAGGGTTTTTATAGGTGTAGATGTTGGGTTGAGTTGGGTTGGGTTGGTTTGGTTTGATGTAACCCCCTTAGAGCTCGCCGAGCACCGCAGCCCCACCGGGGGATGTGCGCGAGCACTGTCTGAGTAACGCCATCGA
>JANOTM010000327.1:0-2058 GCA_031416355.1 Gammaproteobacteria bacterium | reverse complement strand
CGTGGATATACCAAGTACAGCTCATGCTCATTGGGCACAAGCTTACAAATATCCTCGTAATCAGCTGGTACGGCTTCCCGAAAGTGCACTGAAATTTTTTCCTCAAACCCGAATAGTGTAATATCTAGAATTCGCACGCCGCCGGCAACGGTGCCTGCGTAACCAGGTGGGCAGCGAAGCCGGGCGCGGGCGTCGCCTGCACAAAACCTGTTTGCACCGAACCTTTGTAGGCAGTACCACCATAGCCGCCAGTGTTCATATGCGCACGCACCCATACTACGGTCGCAGGCTGGATGGGCACGGGTCCGCTGCTGCGAGTGAAGGGTTGCTCGTCCACGTGACTGTGTAACAACACCCGCCGTGCCAGCAGCTTGCCGTCTTCGCTTACCACCTCCCACCAATCGGCGTACTGTTGGCAGCCGGTATCGGGGCTGCGCAGGGTGACGTTGAATGTATAGGCGCCGGGTTTACCAACTACCTGCACGGCGATCACATCCGCCTTGGCACCTACGCCATTCACCTCTTTTTTCAGACTACCCTGTGCGCTTTTCATTTCGTCCATAACGGCGAGCTTCGATGGGTCGGTGCGCCGCTCGCCCTGGGCGGAGGCCATGGGCGGCTGTGCGTCGGACTTGGCCTTGGCCGCGGACATATCGGTATCGGTTAAGGGTACGGCCGGCATAGCCGCTACACCTTCGGCTATATCGCCGGGAGTAGACACGGGTGGTGCAGATGGCACCTGATCGTGAGGCTGGGCTAAGGTTCGGGCCGGGCGGTTGCGTGCCAGAGTAGGGGGCGATGCTTCTAGGGGGGCCGGTGCCGAGGCGGTATCGGTTTCGTTTAATCCGGCTGGCTCCAGCATGCGCAGCAGCACACCGAAGCTCAGTACGATGACGGCAGCGGCGGATAGGGGTATGCCCCAGCGCACACCGAAGTTGATGCCGGGCGTGGGCGCATCGACGGCGCGTTTTGCCGCGGCGAGTATTTTTTTATCGAGGTCGGCGGGCGGCTCATCCTGTGCGCCGGCACGATAGCGGCGTGTGAGATCGGTCTCGCCGGATAGCCGTGGATCGTGTTCGCCAGAGGTCGGTTTGCGTGTTGCCATATTAATTCCTCGCGAGCCCGCGGCGCAGTTTGGCGAGGGCATACCGCAAGCGGCTCTTGGCGGTTTCTTGCGTGACACCGGTGACCTCCGCGATTTGCTCCAGGCTTAAACCGCTTTCGGCGCGCAGCAGGAATGCCTCGCGTTGCGCCTCCGGTAGATCGCCGAGCAATTGCAGCAATTGCAGTGCCTGTCGGCGGCGCGCCAAGGCGTTGTCGGGTTCATGGGCGGTGTTATCGGCTACTTGCTCCATCAAGGGTTCATCCGGATTCTCGTCATAGGAAATTGGTATGCCGGTGGACTGTCGCCGGTAGTGGTCGATGACCCGGTTATGCGCCAGATGATAAAGATAGGTAGTGAATTTGGCGCGCGCCTCATAGCGGCGGCGCGCGCCTATGAGCTTCATCCACACGTCCTGAAATAATTCCTCGGCCACCGCGGCTACCCCACACTGGCGCAGTATATAACGATAGAGTGGCCCTTTATGGCGCACATATAGTACCTCGAAGGCCTGGGCATCGCCCTCGCGGTAGCGGCCCATCAGATCTTCATCGGAATCAGCGTCGCTCATATCTTAAACGCGGTACGGTGACCTTCGGGGTTAATGCGGGAGAGACTGTTCATGGGCGCGCGCCTATGGTAGTCCGCGGGTTTTGGGCTGTCCACTACGGTTGCGACGGTTTAACCCCGTTTCCGCCGGTGCTGCGTTTCTAGCTTATGTACGTCCGGCGTTGCCGGGCACTGCAACCCTAACAAGGAGAATAATCATGCATCCGTTGGCCAAGTTTCCCGTTACCTTGCTGTCTTTTCTGGCCCTGTTGTGGCTCGCCGCCTGTTCATATAGCGGTCGCACCATGGCGCCAGCGGTGGAAAAACCCGCGCAGGTTCAATCCGGCCGGCAAACCGAGCCGCCTATAGGTGCGCCCCTTGAGCGACGGGATCTGGCCAAATCCAAG
>JANOTM010000326.1:0-3289 GCA_031416355.1 Gammaproteobacteria bacterium | reverse complement strand
TACTCGAAAGCCATGGCCGTCATTTGTTCGCGCGGGCGCCAACGCCAGCCATGCACCCGCTCGTTCTTGAAGCTGTTGAACCAGCTCTCGGTCGGCGCATTGTCCCAGCAGTTACCCTTGCGGCTCATGCTCGCGACCATGCCGTATTCAGCGAGTTTGTCCTGAAATGCATGGCTGGCGTACTGGCTGCCAACAAACTTCTTGTAGTGGCTCATCGCACGGCTGCCGCGAGCCCATGATGGGGACCTCTAAAAATTGCCATCCAGGCAATTTTTAGAGGTCCTTCCTGCCCATGGGCATGCCCCACTATATATATAGAGTACAATCCTTGCGCGCATCGCCGCACACCCGCAATACTACGCTAGTCCCAGCCCTGACCACCGGCCACTGCATGACCCTGACACCGCATCCATCGCCCCCGCCCCCGTGTTACCACTGTGGTCTGCCGGTGCCGCGCGCGGCCGACTTTGGTGTTGAAATTAATGGTGCCCTGCGGCCCATGTGTTGTCGCGGCTGTGCTGCCGTGGCGCAGGCCATCGTCAACAGTAAACTGACGGATTTTTATCGTTATCGCACCGAGTCTTCCACCACTGGCCGCGAGCTGCTGCCGGAATTTCTGCGGCGCGCGGCCATCTATGACAACCTGGATATACAAAAAACCTTTGTCCGGTCCGTGGCCGGCACTACCCGTGAAACGTCGCTTATCCTCGAGGGCATTACCTGCGCCGCCTGTATATGGCTGAATGAACGCCATCTGGCGGCGCTGCCGGGGGTGTTGTCGGTGCAGATTAACTACACCACCCACCGCGCGCGGGTGCGTTGGGATGAAAACCGTCTCCACTTAAGCGACATCCTTGAGGCCATCAGTCGCATCGGCTATCTCGCCCATCCGTACGATCCCGATCGCCAGCAGCAGGTATTAGAACAGGCGCGTAAACAGCTGTTGCGGCGTTTGTCGGTCGCCGGGGCGCTGGGCATGCAAGTGATGATACTGGCGGTCGCCCTGTATGCGGGCGCGTGGTCGGGCATGGAAACCGAGTTCGCCCGGTTTTTTCGCTGGATCAGCCTGGTGCTGACACTGCCGGTGGTGCTCTATTCCGCGCAGCCGTTTTTTTCCGCCGCAGTGCGCGATCTTAAGCATCTGCAAACCGGCATGGACGTGCCGGTTTCTCTGGGCATATTACTGGCGTTTAGCGGCAGCGTGTGGGCGACCTTCAGCGACAGTGGCGAAGTGTATTACGACTCGGTGGTGATGTTTGTATTTTTTTTACTTTCCGCGCGCTACTTCGAACTCGGCGCGCGCACCCGCGCCGCCGAGGCATCCGAGGCCTTGGTACACATGACCCCGGCGGTGGCGACGCGACTGACGGCGCACGCCCACGGCGACGCGGAAGAAATTATTGCCGTGGCCGAGCTCCGCAGCGGCGATAGGGTGCTGGTGCGCCCGGGCGAAACCGTGCCGGCCGATGGGCGCGTGATCGCGGGCCGTTCCAGCGTGGATGAATCTCTACTCACGGGTGAAAGCCTGCCGCTCACCAAGGACATCGGCTCAACCCTAGTAGGCGGCAGTATTAATAGAGTAAGCCCACTGCAAATGATAGTGGAACGCACCGGCCAGGACACCCTGCTCGCGGGCATGCTACGCCTGTTGGACCGCGCGCAAACCGAAAAACCCGCTATCGCACGCCTGGCGGATCGCGCTGCGGCCTGGTTTGTGGCGGTGGTGTTGATATGCACCGCGCTGGTGGGGTTTTATTGGTGGCAGGCGGGCAACCCACACTGGCTGCAAATTATTATCAGCATGCTGGTAGTAAGCTGCCCGTGCGCCTTGTCCCTGGCGACCCCGACGGCGGTGACCGCCGCCACCGGCGCCCTTACCCGGCGCGGTTTGCTCACTACACGCGGGCACGCCCTTGAGACCTTGGCCAAGGCTACGCACTTTGTCTTCGACAAAACCGGTACACTCACCTTAGGTCAACTACGCGTACTCGATGTGATTACTTTCGGACAAGAGACGCGCCCGCAAGTGCTCGCCAAGGCCGCTGCCCTAGAACGCCAGTCGGAACATCCCCTGGCGCACGCCATCCTCGATGCCGCACATGATGCGCCGTTCCTGGCCGCTGTCGAGGTCGTGAATACCCCTGGTGCCGGCCTGCACGGCATGCTCGCCGGCAGCATGCACTATATAGGCACGCCGGCGTTCCTTCTCGACACCGCCAATATCATCGTGCCGGCGGAAACCCGCCTGGCCTTGCAGCAATCCGGACACGGCGTGGTTTTCCTCGCATCGGCGCGGGCATTGCTGGCGGCCTTTGTACTGGACGACGATATGCGTCCCGGCGCGCACCATCTGGTGCAGTCCCTGCGCGCCATGGGCCGACGGGTAATTGTGCTGAGCGGCGATCACGCACAGGCGGTGCGGCGCATTGCCGATGCCCTGGGCATAGACGAAACAGCGTGCGATCTCAAACCCGATGACAAGCTAGCCTACATCAAGCGCCTGCAACATACGGGCGCCGTGGTCGCCATGGTAGGAGACGGCATTAATGACGCGGCGGCGCTGGCGGCGGCCCACGTTTCCATTGCCATGGGGGGCGGTGCCCAGGTAGCAGCGGCCTCGGCGGATATGATCCTGCTCTCGGGACACTTGGATAATCTCACCGCCGCCCTGGAAAAGGCCGGCAAAACCCTGCATATCATCCGGCAAAATTTTTACCGCGCGCTCATTTATAATTTGTTGGCGCTGCCGGCGGCGGCCATGGGCTATATCCCCCCGTGGCTGGCCGCCGTGGGTATGTCCGCCAGCTCGCTCATGGTGGTGTTGAATGCCTTGCGCTTGGTGGATAGGCAGAATACGCCCGCCGGCCACCCTACAACGGTAGCCTAATTCCATGGATATTATTTATCTCCTCATCCCCATTGCCTTGGTGCTCGCCGGCCTCATGGTGTGGGCGCTCATGTGGGCGATTAAATCCGGCCAGTTCGATGACCTCGAGGGGCCGGCGCATCGGATTTTGATGGATGATGACGAGGTACCGCCCAGCGTTGACCCAAGCCCACCGCCCGTTGAAAAAAATAAGCAATAGGAAGGTCGACAGCCTGATGCTATGCGCAACATTGCAGGCACTGGATACCTTTTCCAAGACATTTCATATTTCCGTGCACAAAGGGCAGCCAATCAATAAAGACTCACGGACGGGAAACTCTCGCACATGTTTCCCTACTTTTTTAAAGGCATTTGTAGCGCTGGCGCGGATTGGCCGATGTTATTTGTGTCGAATTTTCTTAC
>JANOTM010000325.1:0-7633 GCA_031416355.1 Gammaproteobacteria bacterium | reverse complement strand
AAATAAGTTCTTCCGTATGTTCTGCTTACGACACAGAACGAAGCGTCCCTTCTCGGCAAATGCTCCCGGCTTTGCCCTACCTCCTCGGCGGCGGTTCCCGACGCCGCTCTACCTCCTCCATCCCTGGAGTCGTGCATACATGCAGTCGTGCCAACGGGAGAAGGACACGACGGCATGGATGCCGGAGGTAGAGCAATGCAGGAGCAATTGCCGAGGATGAGGGGGAGTTTATAGGCCTTTTATGATCCCCCTCACCCCTTCCCCTCTCCCGTTGGGAGAGGGGGTCCCCGGCTAAGCATCCGGAAGAACTTATTTGACGGAGTACTAGTGGGGTGTCGCCAAACTGGCGCAGGCAAGGGCTATGCCAGCAATTTGTCCTTCACTGCGCGGGTTATATCCCCCCGAGAAAGATGTAGGAAGCTTAGCTTCTGGTTTGCCGACGGCGAGCCTTAGATCGGCCTGTGCCCGCGTCTTGTGGAATCGTGGTGATGTACAACTCCGTCACCGGAAATGTCGCCTCGACAAACTCCGTAGCCCTATTAAGGGACTTCCAGCGGCGCGGATTCTTACGCGCGCTAATAAGCAGGCCGCGTTCGTTGAGATCGGCGACTTCAAATTCCATTTGATACCAGCGTTGGCCGCGATGCTGGATCGGCACCAGCCATACGCTCAGTTGTTTCGCCGTTCGGATCAGTAGTTGCAGATCGTTTTCTTCAACTATCCACATGGTTCTCCAGGCCCGCAAAAACTCAAGACGACCTGCGAGCATGAGCAGACGTTGGTTTTCATGGCTTACTTTCCCGGTGCACGGATTTAGGCCCAGGATAATCCGGATCGCGCAGGGTACCGGCCTTGAACGCGCGCGCGGCGGTTTGGTAATAGGCGATGGCTTCATCGAGTAACTGCGGATCGACGCCAATGGGCGCGGCTGCATAGGTCGCAGGATCGATACGAAAACTTTGCGCCCGCCGCTGCGGCAGTAAAACGGTCAACACGCCGCGATGCAGGTAGCCCAACTCCTGGTAGTTGCTAATGAACACCCGCTCTGGATTCTTGCCGCCTTCAAACACCGAGCGGCCGAAAAAATGATCGTCGCCTTTTTTCCCGAGCACTTCCATCAGCGTGGGCGGGATATCGATTTGACTGACCATGGGTGCGTAGGCGCCGGGTTTCAGCAAAGCCGGTGCATAGAAGATCAGCGGAATATGGTAGCTCGCTACCGGGAGTTTGCTTTTGCCCGCGACCGAGGCGCAGTGATCGGCCGTGATTACGAATAAGGTGTCTTTGAACCAGGGCCTAGTCTTGGCGTCGTCGATGAATTTTCCGATGGCATAATCAGTGTATTTCACCGCACCGGCGCGGCCGCCAGGGGAAGGGATATCGATGCGTCCGTCCGGGTAGGTGTAGGGACGATGGTTAGACGTGGTCATGATGTGGGCGAAGAACGGTTGATTTTTAGCGGCCTCTCGATCGAGCAGCGTCACGGCATTGGCGAATAACACTTCATCGGCGACGCCCCACACGTTTTCGAATACCACCGACGCTTTGGGAAAGTCGGTTCTATCCACGACCTGGTAATTGTTGGCGGCGAAGTAGGTGTTCATGTTGTCAAAATAACCGTACCCGCCATAGATAAAGAATGGGGAAACACCTTGATGCTGCAGCAATTCGCCCAGCGTCGACAGATGTTCGTTGTTCGGTCGCCGAACGATGGCCTGGCCGGGCACCGGTGGCGTGCCCAGAGACAGCGCCTCAAGTCCGCGCACCGTGCGGGTGCCGGTGGCGAAGGCGCGCTCGAATTTCAGCCCGGCACGCGCCAGTTGATCCAGACGCGGCGTGAGCCCCTGGGTCGAACCGTAGGCGCCGAGAAACGATGCCGACAGGCTCTCAACCGAAATCAGCACCACATTGCGCGGACGCCGTGTGAATGGAATGTGATCATCCGCCTCATCATCGCTGACCGCGCTTTGCAAAACGGCGGACACGGGCGTGCGTTCCACGCCGAGTTGTTTTAGCGTGGCGTCGGCCACGGTCTGGGGCAGGGTTTTATAGAACTTATCGTAGTCGAGTTCGTTGCGGCGCATCGCCGCTGCAAACGTAAACAGCCCGTTGCCCGAGAGTTCATCGGCATAGGCATTTCCCAGCCCTTGCATTTGATCGACGTTGGCGAGGCTGATAGTAAGTATCGGCAGTATCACCGCCGCCATAACCAGAACCCTGCGGCCGGTCTTCGTGACCGCCGCCGCATCCATGGCGCGCACGCTGGGGCGCAGACGCCAAACGATGACGGAGGCCATGACGCCGATGGCAAACAGTATCCAAGCCACCGGATAGGACTCGTGTATATTGCCTATGACTTCGTGGGTGTAAAGCAGATAGTCCACGGCGATGAAGTTGAAGCGGGTGGAGAACTCGATCCAGAACGTCGCCTCGGCGACCGCACCAAACAGCAATAGCGCAACCAGTGCCCACAGCCACACGGTTCTGAGCGCGCCGTGCCAGCGGTTGGCGCGCCATGGGTTAGGTAGCAGTGCTTCGTACAGGCAGAACGGGGCAATAAGCAGCGTAATAACCGCCAGGTCGAACCATAGGCCTTTGGCGATAATTATAGGCCACAGGGACAATGGCACCGAATCGACACCGGTATAGATGGCCAGCCCGAGGCGGGTCGCTGTGAAGATGCTTAAAAGAAGAAATACGAGAAGAACCGGTAGCAGAGGAATATGGCTGCGTATGCGTGTGTAAAACAAGTTCATGAATTAAACCTTTATAATGCTCTTGGTTTGTAGGGTGGGCAACGCCCACCACAAATGACTGCTCCGGTACCATGCTGGTGGGCGATGCTTCCAGCCTGGGGTGCAACAAAACCCGTTGCACCCGTTCGGCGGCACGAACACACGTTAAGTGTGTTCGTGAAAACTCCACCTCACCCTACATCTGCTACTCTCGCACTCGATGGGAAAGGGTTGGAGTAAGGGTGGGATTTATGAGCGTTGATGCGCGCCTATTAACGTAAAATTCAATAATCAGAGATTTCCTAACATTCTACGAGCCGTGCGATCTCGGCTACGACTTGGGTAAGGGATATATCGCGTGCACTGGTGTCACGGCGCGCTTTGTATTCGGCCATGCCTTTATCTAGGCCCTTATCGCCCAGCACCAGCCGATGGGGGATACCGATGAGGTCCATGTCGGCGAACATCACGCCGGGACGCTCGTTGCGGTCGTCGAACAGTACCTCGAAGCCGGCCTGTTGCAGCTCAGCGTAAAGCGCGTCCGCCGCTTCGCGCACGCGCGCCGACTTGTGATAGCCGATGGGCACGAGCGCGATGGGGAAAGGCGCGAGGCTGGTGGGCCACAGGATGCCGTTGGCGTCGTGATTTTGTTCGATGGCCGCGGCCACGATGCGCGATACGCCTATGCCGTAGCAGCCCATGGCCATGGTGACGTCGGCGCCGGCCTCGTCCTGGCAGGTGGCCTGCATGGCGCTGCTGTACTTGGTGCCGAGCTGAAAGATGTGTCCGACCTCGATGCCGCGACGGATGACGAGAGTGCCGGCGCATTCCGCACCCGCGGTCTGCGCACCAGCGCAGGGATCGCCCGCTAGCGCGTTGCGCAGGTCGGCGATGGTGGGTTCCGGCAGGTCGCGACCCCAGTTGACGCCGGTGAGGTGTTTGTTGTCCTGGTTGGCACCGCACACGAAGTCGCTCAGGCGCGCCGCGCTTTCGTCGGCGATAACCGTGATTTT
Organism: Gammaproteobacteria bacterium; assembly: GCA_031416355.1. GTDB lineage: Bacteria > Pseudomonadota > Gammaproteobacteria > Acidiferrobacterales > UBA6901 > JANNJF01. Next base: position 3,885 of record JANOTM010000325.1, on the reverse strand, counting down.
AAGCCCCACCGGACCGACCGAACCCGGTTCGCAGCCGGCGGCGAGTTTCACCTCGCCTGGCGTCACGAACACCACGGGCTTGACGACCTCGGGAATTTTTTCGGTCTTGACCATATTGAGTTCATGATCGCCGCGCAGCACCAGGGCCACCACGCCACCCACGCCTTTTACCAGCAATGTCTTAATGGTCGTTGTCGGATCGACCTTGAGGAAACGACTGACCTCGTCGATGCTGTACTTGCCCGGCGTGTCCACCATGGCCATGGCAGCGCCCGGGGCCGAGCGCTTGCCCAGCGGCGGCAGCGCCGGTGCCAGTTCCACGTTGGCGGCGTAGCTGCAATGATTACACAGGGCGATGGCATCCTCGCCCGAGTCCGCCAGCACGTGGAATTCGTGCGAGGCGCTGCCGCCGATGGCGCCGGTGTCGGCCTCCACCGGCCGGAATTCCAGGCCTAGGCGCGTGAAGATGCGGGTGTAGGTCGCTTTCATGACCCCATAGGTTTCGATCAACGACGCCTGGTCCAGGTGGAACGAGTAGGCATCTTTCATAATGAATTCGCGCGCGCGCATGACGCCGAAGCGCGGCCGGGTTTCATCCCGAAACTTGGTTTGAATCTGATAGAAATTGGCCGGCAGCTGACGGTAACTCTTGATCTCGCGCCGCATGAGATCGGTAATCACTTCCTCGTGGGTCGGGCCGAAGCAGAAGTCGCGCTGGTGTCTATCTTTGATGCGCAACAGCTCACCGCCGTAGTAATCCCAGCGCCCCGATTCCTGCCACAGCTCCGCCGGTTGTATCGCGGGCATGAGGACTTCATGCGCACCGGCGCGGTTCATTTCTTCGCGCACCACGGCTTCTACTTTACGCAAGGTGCGCAGGCCCAGGGGCAGCCAGGTATAGAGCCCGGCGGCGAGTTTGCGGATCATGCCAGCGCGCAGCATCAGGCGATGGCTGACGATCTCCGCATCGGCGGGGGTTTCCTTGACCGTGGACAGCAGGAATTTCGAAACGCGCATACCGGCCTTTTGCTAGTGTATTGGAGAAAGAGCCGCAAAGTATACCCGAACTGGCCGGCACTTATCGAGGTGCGGGCAGGGCGTCTGGATAATGCAACGGAGGCCGGGGTGAGGGAGAGTGAGTGAGCAGTAATGCTCATCCTTAATTTTCGGCAGCGGTTTCGGACCAAGGCGCTTAAGCTTAACCAAGCTCACGCCACCTTGGCCACTTTCACCTGCAAATGCACATGCTCAACATCCTGCAACACTTTGATAATCCCAAACACGCTCTCTGCCGTGGGATTACCGCGCGGGCCTAACATGCGTTGCAGGCTCTTGCTAGGTTTGCCGGATGCTTGTGCCAGACCATCGAAGGTAATGGTCGCGTTCACATAATCACGCAACATGGCCTTGCCGGCGCCAAGATCACCGGTCAGGAGTTCGTTGATGGCCTCGATAAGCATGGCCGCGCGATAGCGGGGATCTTTTTGTGCGCGCGTCCAGACGGTGGCGCGAAAATGGCGGGTAATGGGCATGATGGTCACTTCCTCTTGCGCGTCTTGTAATCGCGCCAACATTGTTGCGCCCGTTGTATGTCGGCGTTTTGTCCCTTTTTCTGGCCAGCGCCGAGCAGGATGATGAGCGTTTGGCCATCTTGCCCAAGATACAGCCGATACCCTGGGCCGAAATCGATTCGGTATTCCGCTACACCTTGGCCGACCGGTTTGATATTGGAGAGGTTACCCATGTTCCATGCGATACAAGGCCGTGGCCACCTTGGCTGCCGCGGCAACATCAAGCCGGGCAAACCACTTGGCAAACGGAGAGACACCGTCATGTGTTAAATATTCGATGACATTCCGTGTCGGCATTTTCTATAGTAACCTATACGTTACCGTTGTCAAAGGAAATAAAGAAGAACTACGGGCGACCCATCAGGCCTTGGCTAGAATTTCCTTGAATAACATCTTCCTGTCCACAGTGTAAACATGGTAATAAACCGAAAGATCTGTTCCAGATTCCCATGAATTCCATGATTCAAATCGGTACATGGCGCATATCGTATCAATAAGCAACAATCATTGTGGTTTGGTCATTTGTCTTTTCTCTACCACGAGCTTCTTTCGCTTTTACCTCTGCATCCCCTGATTTGCCAAAATTCCTGCGTGCGTGTCCGGAAAGAGAGTCCGGTGCTACTATAGTATTACCTCACCGACCCGGTGTTTTCCCATGACTGCTACCACCACACTCAAGTTGCCGGAAAAACTCAAGACACGCATCGCCCGCCTGGCCAAAGAGACTGGGCGTTCCGCGCACAGTCTCATGATTGAGGCGCTGGAGCGTGAAGTCGCGCGTGAGGAACGGATGCGGGAGTTTGTGCGTGAGGCGCTTGCCGCGGATGTCAGGATCGAGGAAGGCGCAGCGGTGTACCGGGTCGAGGACGTCCACCCCTGGCTGGAGCGGTTGGCTCGCAATGGTCGGGTCGCCCGTCCCAAGCCGTGGCGCAAGTAGTTTACTCCGAGAACGCGCTTGACAATATTGAGCGCGCATTCGCATTTCTCGTCGAGCACCATCCAGACGCGGCAGTCGCCGCCGCGCCTGCCATCGGCGAGGCGGTCGAAACGTTGTCAAATCATCCTTTGATAGGTCGAAACATTGCCGGCGATCTGCGCGAGCTGGTTATTTCCTACGGCAAGACTGGCTACGTCGCGTTGTACCGCTTTCTGCCTGCGCAGGATCAGATACGCATCCTGGCCATGCGGCACCAGCGCGAGTTGGATTATTCGTATTAACCGTCTAGGCAAGACCTAGTAGATAGTTGTTGGGCAGGTATTGACGCCCGTATATTGTGGCGCCTCCCAGCCACAGGGCGGTCGGGGCTAAGAATACGCCGCGAGCCCGAAGGCACTTGGCACACGGAAGTGCCAAGTGTTTACTGAGGGCCGCGGCACTACGATGTCATTTGCTTCCAAGCTTAAATTAATCTCAACAATTGACGATGATAAAACTCTAAATGGAAATGATATGCAAAAATTGCATAGGCTGCTTAGTGTACGTAATGCCTTCGCCCACATCGACCTATCCGAGAATAAGCGTGTTGTATTTGACGAAAATAATGCTCTTAAGAAAAATGTTTTTATCGTGACTGAATCGCTTTCAGCAGATGGGCGCCTGAAGGAAGAAAACCGTGAGGACACATATATTGAGGCGTTTGATATTACCAAGATGGTCTGTCCAAAACTTAAAGCTATAAGAGATAAATTGGACCAACCCAGCACTTCGAAAGGCCTAAATTTTACAGAATAATGACGATAAAGAACTGTGAGAGGGGTGTGCGTATTCATTTTATTAGGCGCTCTTAAAAAGTTCTTATTGGCCAAGAAACGACCCAGCTTATTCTCCCGCCTCCCACAATTGCGCCGCGCCGCGTACACCGGAACTGTCACCGTGTTGATTGCGTAGGATGGGTGTGCGCAATGCGTCGTTGAATACGTGGCGGCGGATCTGATCGACGCCTTCGGTGTAGAGACGCTGTATGTTGGAAAGCCCGCCGCCCAAGACCACGACATGCGGGTCGAGGATATTGATTACCGTCGCCAGGGCACGGCCGAAGCGTGCGAAGTAGCGTTGCAGTGCCGCCTCGGCGATGGCGTCGCCGCCAGTGGCACGTGCAACGATGTCCGGTACTGCTACATTGGGGTCGCCGCCATGGTGGATGTAGTCGTGGGTAAAGCCAGGTCCCGACAGCAGGGTTTCAACGCAGCCGTGGCGGCCGCAGTAACACGGCGGGCCTAGCGGCTCCAATACATTGTGGCCCCACTCGCCGGCGATATGTTGCAGCCCTTGCAGCACGCGGCCGTTCACGACGATGCCGCCGCCGACACCGGT
>JANOTM010000324.1:0-2511 GCA_031416355.1 Gammaproteobacteria bacterium | reverse complement strand
AAACTCATCGATAATCTGGTCGATGTGCGGCGCGATCACGTTTTTTTGCAGCCACGCGGCATGTGCGTGATCCGCCTTTTCGAGGCCGATCAAACCCAGCAAGGCACGCCGGCGCGCGGGTGTAAATCCTAGACGCGCGATCAAGGATTCTTTTACCGGCATTTTACCACCCCTGGTTATGGAGACGGCCCTGTTATTACTTTAGGCGCGTGAGCCTTATACATAGTTGATCTACGTCAATATTCGCTTTAATCGGATTCGCTAGGATGATCCTGGCGGTAGAACGCGCCGCCGCGGTTTCTAGAGTCACTACCGAAATGATCGGACCTTACTGCTGGCTCCGAGGTGTGTATTTTCATTTTAATAGGGGCTCTAAAGTAAACTGTTTGCTGATATCCGGCTTGCACCTAACCATCGAAAAAACGGCGGTGCCCATGCCCTGGCACACTGACACAGCCTAAACGGTCGCGCAGGCGTTGCAGGTGGACGCAACCGTGGGCCCGCCGCGAAGACGAAGCTGCCGAACACCTCGCCCGCCATGACCCCAATGGCATCGCCGCGACCCGGGGCCCGGGTCCGGTGCGCCTGTTGGCACGTCAATTCACCGATGTGCTGGTGCTGATCCTGCTGGCCGCGGCCGTCATCGCGGGCGCCATTGGCGATCTGGCCGACGCCTTGGTGATCCTGTTCATTGTGCTGCTCGACGCCGTGGTCGGCTGCGTGCAGGAATACCGCGCCGAGCGTGCGGTGGCGGCGCTCAAACAGCTCGCGGCGTCCGAGGCGCGGGTGATGCGCGGGCCCAGGTGGCGACGGTCGCGGTCGCCGAACTGGTGCCGGGCGACGTCGTGCTGCTCGAGGCCGGCAATCTGGTCCCGGCCGATATGCGCTGGGTCGAGACCCATGGGCTCAAAACCGAGGAGGCCGCGCTCACCGGCGAATCGTACGGGTCGGACAAGCAGGCCGCGCCACTCGCGCATCCCGATACACCGCTCGCCGAACGCCACAACATGGCCTACAAGGGCACCCTCGTTACCCCAGGGGCGCCGGGCGCGGCATCGTGGCGCCACCGGCATGGCGACCGAGCTCGGCCGGATCGCGGCATTGTTGCAAGCCAAGCACGACAACCGCACGCCTTTGCAAAAACGCCTGGCGGTGTTCGGCCGCAGCCTCGCCTATGGGGTCCTCGGTCTTTGCGTCCTGTTATTCGTCACCGGTATACTGCGCGGCGAGCCCATGATGACCATTTTGTCGCGGTGGAAATAAAAAAAGGGTTCAGACGCCGCGCTCGACGGCGCCGGATTGTTGCCCGTATTTGATTTGTGTCAATAAGACACCGGCTGTTATCGGCTATATATACCTGTATGTTACCTGGGTGGTGGGCAATTCGCGCACCGCCTCAACCCACAATCTTAAGGAGAGTGTGATGGCAAATGGGAAAACCAGCGCCGGTATTGTGATCGCGGCCGGCGCAGCGGGCGGCATGGCCGAGGTGTTGTGGATCGCGGCGGCGGCCACGGCGCTGGGTGCGGATGGCTGGGCGGTCGCGCGCGCGGTATCCGCAACGGTTATTCCGGGTCTCGCCAGTTCCAGCCTCGCGCCCTGGATCGGGCTCCTCATTCACTTCTCGCTTTCCATCGCCCTGGCAGCGGTATTTGCGCGAGCGTGCGGCCGCGGACTTGGTGCGACGACATTATTTATTACCGCTCTCGCTGCGTTGGCGGCGATTTGGGCATTCAATTTCTTGCTGTTACTGCCATCCATTGATCCCAGCTTCGTGACGCTGCTGCCGCATCCGGTGACACTGATCTCGAAGCTGCTATTCGGCGTCGCCATGGCGTCGGTACTGTCGCGGCAGGCCGCCAGGGAGTCGCGCGTCCATGCTTTTTCGGAGAAACGCCATGCATAACCTGATCGCACTATTATTTGGCTCGCTTCTGTTCGCCTCGGCGGGGCGGTCCTGGCCGAGGTAGACGCCGACGCCGCCCAGGCGCTGTTGAAGTGAATCATTTCGCGCGTAGGTTGATCCAGATCAATTACGCCGCTGGCCGGCGGCGTAAAGTGCCTGCCCATGCCGACCCTCCAGCTTCCGTTCGCTTTGCTCACCCCCCTGCGGCTGCCATTGCGGCTCATCCCGGCCGCAGTGCACGCGGAAATATTCGCGCACGTCTTCAATCACCTGATGCGCGGACAGACACTTGGCGCGCGGCTGGCGGCGCTGAACGGCAAGACCATCGGGCTGCACATCACCGATGCACCGACCCTGATCCGCTTTCGTATCGAAAACGGCAGACTGGCGCGCCATAACGGCGGCGCCAGCGACGTCACCATCCGCGGCGCGCTCGAAGAGTTCTGGCGCCTGGCCACGCGCGCCGAGGACCCGGATACTTTATTTTTCAGCCGGCGCCTCGCCATCGAGGGCGACACCGAAACCGGCCTGCATGTGAAGAACCTGCTCGATGCACTCGACTACGACATCGAGGCACATGTGCGCGCCGTGCTCGGCGGCGCGGC
>JANOTM010000323.1:0-3277 GCA_031416355.1 Gammaproteobacteria bacterium | reverse complement strand
GAATGGCCCCATCCACACCGTAGGTTGGGCTGAGCTTGCGAAGCCCAACGCTCCCTATTCCAACAACGTGTTGGGTTTCACTGCGTTCGCCGATGGGATCGAGGCGAGGGGCGCAGGCCAAGGATGGCCTGGTTGCGCCTTCAGCCCAACCTACGGCCGTGCGGGACGTAGGGTGGGCGACCGCCATGGATGGCGGAAGTACTGGAAACGCAGGAGCAGTTTCCAGTGAATCGCCCACCAGCGGGCCGCCATCGAAGCCACACCCGGTGGGCCATGCCCACCCTACAAACATTAAACCCGCATGATGGAAGAAAAGAAAAAGAAAGGCACCCGCAAAGGCTACACCACCGGCGCCTGTGCCGCGGCCGCGGCACGCGCCGCGACCCTGGGCCTGGTGCAAGGCCGTGTACCGGATGAGGTGGAGTGCCTGTTGCCCAACCAGCAAGTCGTGCGCTTCGCCGTCACCGAGGCACTATGTGATGGCCAACACGCCCATGCCGTGGTGATCAAGGACGCCGGCGACGATCCCGATTGCACCCACGGTGCGCACATGACGGCGGACGTTTCCCTGCTGACCGGCGCGCCGGGACAAGTAGCCCTCAAGGGTGGTCACGGTGTCGGCACCATTACCCAGCGTGGTTTAGGACTGGAGGTGGGTGGGCCGGCCATCAACCCGGTACCGCGTCGCAACATCGAGGACAACGTGCGCGCCGCCGCCGGTGATTTGTTGACCCGCATGGGACTGGAAGTCGTCATCTCGGTACCCGATGGCGAAAAGATGGCGAAGAAAACCTTGAACAGTCGTCTCGGCATTATCGGCGGCATTTCGATACTGGGCACCACCGGCATCGTGCACCCCTATTCCACCGCCGCCTTCCGCGCGAGCGTGGTGCAAGGCGTGGAGATCGCCGCTAACCAGGGGTTGGACACGGTGGTATTAACCACCGGCGGGCGCACGGAAAAATTCGCCATGCGCGAGCGGCCGCACTTGGCCGAGGCCTGTTTCGTACAAATGGGCGATTTCCTGCGCTATGCCGTGGACACGGTGGTCGCCATGGGCATACGCCACGTGATCATCGGCGGCATGGTGGGCAAGCTCACCAAGATCGCCCAGGGCGAAACCATTACCCACGCCGGGCGCAATGCCGTGGATACGGACCTGGTAGCGGACATCGCCGCCGCCGTGGGCGCGCCACCCGAGGTATGCGCGGACATCCGCAACGCCGAGACCGCGCGCTACGGCAGCGAACGCATGGAGGAGCTGGGCCTGATTTCTGAATTTCATCACGAACTGGGCCGGCGGGTGATCCAGACCCTGACGGGCCGCTACCCCGGCAAGTTCACGCTGACGGTATTGATCTGCGATTTCGATGGCAAAAAGATAGCTGAAGTAAGCGGAGACAAATTAAATGACTGAACCTTGCCGTCTCATCGGCGTACTCGACAATGGTGTCGAGGGTTTAAGCGCGCAGGCCTTGCGCCACGTGCAGGAAGCGGACGTGGTGATCGGCGGACAGCGCACGCTCGCGCTGTTCGCCGCCCAACTGCGTCCGCACGCGCAGACCCACGATCTCGGCGCGCGCCTGACGCACGTTCCCGGCTGGATCGAACAGGCACGCGCCGCCGGCCATAAGACCGTGGTGCTCGCCACCGGCGATCCCTTGTGCCACGGCATCGGCAAGTATCTCAGCGATAAACTCGGACGCGACACTCTGGCCGTGCTGCCCAACGTGTCCACGCTCCAGCTCGCGGCCGCGCGCCTGTGCCTGCCATGGCAGGACGCGGCCATTTATTCGGTGCACAGCAAAGACGCCGGGGAATGGACGCCGGGCGCCGGACCCGAACATGGGCTGTACGCGCTATTACAAGCCCTAAGCCACCACCATTCGCCGATGGGATCGAGGCGAGGGACGCAGGCCACGGATGGCCTGGTTGCGCCTTTGATCGGCCTATTTACCAGCCCGGAGAATACCCCCGCGCGCGTCGCGCGCATGCTGCTGACCGAGGGTTTGGATGCGCACTGGCGCATGGCCGTAGTGGAAAAAATTCTCCAAGCCGACGAACGCGTGGTGCCCGATCTGTCCATCGCCCAAGCCGCGCAACAAGACTTCGCCGATCCCAATATCGTACTGCTGTGGCGCACGGCGGCGCACCGGCCAGAGGTGCGGTTCGGCCTGGCGGATGAAAGCTACCTGCAACGCAAGCCCGAGAAAGGCCTTATCACCAAACGCGAGGTACGCGCGGTATCGCTCGCGCGCCTGCAACTGCGCGCCGACAGCATCGTCTGGGACATCGGCGCCGGTTCCGGCGCAGTGGGCCTGGAGGCGGCACGCCTATGCCCGGACGGCCACGTGTACGCCGTGGAAAAAAACGTCGACGACGCGGCCATCGCCAGGAAAAACCGTGAACGCTTACATGTGACTAACTATACGCTCACCCACGCCAAGGCGCCGCAGGGCCTGGAGGCCTGGCCCGACCCGGATGCGATCTTCATCGGCGGCTCCGGTGGCGAACTACAGGAACTGGTGCGCCTGTGCCTGCAGCGCTTAAAACCGGACGGTTGGTTGGTGATGAACTTCGTGACGCTGGAAAATCAAGCCGACGCGCTCACCGCGCTCAAGACCTGCGGCGCGATGTGGGACGTGACCCAAATCCAGGCGGCGCGCAGCCAGCCCATACTACACATGCATCGTCTGGCGGCGGAGAACCCGGTGTGGGTCGTATGCGCGCAAAAAGGCGCAAACGCACCATCCCTGGTGCGCGCCCCTCGCCTCGATCCCATCGGCGAAAGCGCAACCAGGCCATCCGTGGCCTGCGCTCCTCGCCTCGATCCTATCGGCGAAAGCGCGCCAACGGTGGAGTATCACCATGACAAGTGACGAAGAGGCACACAATGCGCGTCACCAGGCGCGCATGGCGCACAAGAAGATCGTGGTCGATACCAAGATCGCCGCAGCCAAGCGCGATCAGGGCGTGCTGCTGGTACACACCGGCAACGGCAAGGGCAAGAGTAGCGCCGGCTTCGGCATGCTGGCGCGCGCCCTGGGACACGGCATGCGCGTGGGCGTGGTGCAATTTATTAAAGGCGCGTTCAGCACCGGCGAAGAGACGTTCTTCCGACGTTTCCCCGAGGTGGACTACCACGTGATGGGCGAAGGCTACACCTGGGAAACGCAAGACCGCGAGCGCGACATCGCCGCGGCCCAGGCGGCCTGGGGCAAGGCCGCTGCCATGCTGGCCGATCCCGCGTTGCAGTTGGTATTGCTGGATGAGCTCA
>JANOTM010000322.1:0-1742 GCA_031416355.1 Gammaproteobacteria bacterium | reverse complement strand
CTTCCGCCATCCCTGGCGGTCTCACTGGAAATTGCTCCTGCATTTCCAGTACTTCCGCCATCCCTGGCGGTCTCACCAGAAACTGCTCCTGCGTTTCTGGTACTTCCGCCATCCCTGGCGGTCGCGGGAGCGGTGTCTTGCGGGGTCCCGGCGCGTAAGCTCACCGTCACCCACAGACAAACGATCCCGCACCACAGCATTAAACCTGCTTTAATTTTTTGGGTATGGAAGTCCACGATGACTCATCAGAGTTTGTACACAAAAAAATAACACTGCTGTTTGCCCCCGCGCCCTGGCGGCAACCCGGCGTCGGCTTGTTGCGACGCTTTAGATCCGTGGCATTAGCATAAGAGAACCGCTCGACCCAACGAGTGCGACAGTAGCAGCGCTATATGACAGAGAAATGAATAATTTGTGACCACGCAAATAGCTGTGTCGGCGCTCTTATGTAATACGAATATATGACATTCTGGTATCAGCTCCTCATTGCGCGCCATGGTTTTGTCATACAGACGCAGTATCTTTATCGAAGCAGCAAAGACGCTGGTAAACATAACGAGAGGACGAGACATGGCCGGAAATCTGAAACAATTGGTATCGGTGCGCCTAAGCGCAGCGGATTTGGCAAAAATACGCGATATCGCACTATGCCTGGATACGCGCGAATCGGAGGTGTTTCGCTTTGCCTTGCGGCTCGCCTTCGCGCAACTCGGGCCATTGTACGACCGGAGCATGAGCGGCAGTGCGCTGATTCCGCTGTTCCTGGAGTGCGGCGCCGAACTGATACGCCACTTTGAGCTGGACGCAAAGGCGATTGATGGCATAGTGAACCGCACTGGCGAGGAGTCTGCCGCCCCGGTTGCGCGTGAGGATATCGATCTACTCGCTATGCTTGGTCTCCCCGAGCAATACATCTACGCCAAGCTCAATGCCATGGGCAAGCTCGATATGAACGAAGCGGGAGGAAGCTATAAAGCCCTACACAACTATCTGGGGCGAAAATATTTGCCGCAGCCGCGCCTGGTTAATCCGATGCTGGGGCAGGTGCACATGGAGGCTAGTGAAGTGAAGCTCAGTGCAGTATAAATGCAGAAGCAAAAAAGCCCGCGGGCGCGGGCTGGTGTAGCAAGTTGGAAAGGAAATTATCGCGGCCTTATTTGTAGGATGGGTGGAGGCACGCAGTATGTGCCGTAACCCACCCTACATCTGGTAGCGGGTACCGAAAGAAAAGCGGTTACTTCCTGGCCGGCTTCGCCGCCAACTCTTCCAGTTGGGTAGCGCGCACGATGTTGCCGTCTAAACCGGCTTCCTTGGCGCTGCCGCCGTAGGCCACGGTCATTAACTGGGAGTAATACACCACCGGGATGTTGAACTTGGTGCCGTATTTCTTGTTGATCTGGCCCTGGTAGACCTCGACATTCATCTGGCACACGGGGCACGGCGTGACGATCATGTCGGCGCCGTGATCGTACGCCGACTCGATGATTTTCTTGATCTGCGCCTGACTCTTCTCCGGTTCCGAGAACGCCAGGGCGCCGCCGCAGCAGGTGACTTTTTCTTCGTACTTGGTCAGGGCTTCGGCGCCCACGGTCTCGACCAGTTTGTCGAGATACAGCGGGCTTTCGAACGACTCGCCATCGATGCCGAACGGCCGGTTGGTCTGGCAGCCGACGTAGCCGGCGATCTTGATGCCATCCAGCGGCTTCACCACCGGCTTGGCCAGTTCCTCATAACCGAGGTCG
>JANOTM010000321.1:0-1944 GCA_031416355.1 Gammaproteobacteria bacterium | reverse complement strand
TGGGGGAGTAACGAACCTCGGGATCTTTGCCTAAATGGCCTACTAGTATCACTTTATTAATGCCGCGCGCCATGATGTGTCTCCAGGGTAAATCCACAGGGTGCTAAAGCTTCGTCTACCGCCGATACTCTGTGGAGGTTAAGGGAGGGGTTATCTTATCCCGAACCCTGACCGAGTCAACTTCGAAATACACAAAAATGGGGTCTGCGACGAGCCCCGGGATGGGCGAGGTAGAGCGCCGTCGGGGACGAGCACCGAGGCCCGAGGTTGTGACCCAAGCGAGGGATAGGGAATCAACCACTTATATACCACTGGTTGCAGTGTTTAGTGTTAGAGACCGCACGCCACTTCAGTTTCGGCTTATATATATTTGGCATAAGCCGGGAAATCGCCGTATAGTGCTGAGTTCCCCCTGATCCAGTAATGACCATGGACCACATACGCATACGCGGGGCTCGCACCCACAATCTCAAGAATGTCGACGTGGATTTACCGCGCGACAAGCTCATCGTCATTACCGGCCTGTCGGGCTCCGGTAAGTCGTCATTGGCCTTCGACACCTTATACGCCGAGGGCCAGCGCCGCTACGTGGAATCGCTGTCGGCGTATGCCCGCCAGTTCTTGTCCATTATGGAAAAACCCGACGTGGACCTGATCGAGGGCTTGAGCCCGGCCATTTCCATAGAACAAAAATCCACCTCGCACAATCCGCGCTCCACCGTGGGCACGGTGACAGAAATCTACGATTACCTGCGCTTGCTGTACGCGCGCGTGGGCGAGCCGCGTTGCCCCAACCACGATGTCACCCTGGATGCCCAGACCGTCAGCCAGATGGTCGATCACATCATGGCCTTGCCGCAAGGCACGCGCCTCATGCTGCTGGCGCCGGTGATACAGGAGCGCAAGGGCGAGCATACCCAGGTATTAGAGACGCTGCGCGCCCAGGGTTATGTGCGTGCACGCATCGACGGCGCCGTGGTCGAACTGGATCAGGCGCCCGATCTGGAGAAAAACCAGAAACACACCATCGAGGCGGTGATGGACCGGGTGGTGGTCCGTCCTGGACAGGAGCAGCGTCTCGCCGAGTCGTTTGAGACTGCGTTGCATATCGGCGAGGGCGTGGTGCGCGCAGTCACTATTCCGCAGAAGGATGACCCCAAGGAAGGGCGAGGTAAAGCGCCGTCGGGAACGAACGCCAACGAGTCCAGGGATGGACGAGGTAGAGCGCCGTCGGGAACGAGCGCCGACGAGTCCGTCCATGAGGCCGTAGAATACCTGTTCTCCGCGCGCTATGCCTGTCCGCAGTGCGGCTACAGCCTGTCGGAACTGGAACCACGCCTGTTTTCCTTCAACAATCCGGCCGGGGCCTGCCCTACCTGCGACGGTCTCGGCGTGCGCCAGTTCTTTGACCCCCACAGGGTGGTGAGCGATCCATCTTTAAGCCTGCCGGCGGGCGCCATACGCGGCTGGGACCGGCGCAATGCTTTTTATTTCCGCATGCTGGAGTGCCTGGCGAAACACTACAAGTTCGACTTGGACGCCGCGTTCGGCGATCTGCCGGCCAACGTGCGTAAGGTGATACTCCATGGCAGCGGTGATGAAATCATCAGCTTCAGTTACTTTAGCGAGCGTGGCGGCACTCAACGACGTAAGCACGCGTTCAAGGGCGTTATTCCCAACATGGAACGCCGCTACCGCGAAACCGACTCCAACGGCGTGCGCGAGGAACTGGCCAAGTTTCTCGGCTCGCAGCCGTGCACCGACTGTCACGGCAGTCGCTTGCGCATCGAGGCGCGTAATGTGTTCATCGCGCAGCAGCCGATACACGCAATCACCCGCATGCCGATCGCGGCGGCGCTCGGTTTCTTCGGCGATCTGGCACTCGAAGGCAAACGCCGCGAAATCGCCGACAAGATCGTCAAGGAAATCCAGAACCGCCTCGGG
>JANOTM010000320.1:0-1690 GCA_031416355.1 Gammaproteobacteria bacterium | reverse complement strand
TGTCGGTGGTCATTTTCGCATCTAGAAACACCGATGGCTTGTTGCGGAAGGCGGATTTATCCGGAAGTTTACCTACCGGCGGTACACCATCGGCGGGAAAAGAGGCGCAACCGCTGGCAAACACGGCCAGTAATGCTGTGGTGCTTATTAGTTTGATGATGGATTTGGTCATGCTGAGTTCCCCTGAAATATTTATTGGTCTTAAAGGTTTGCACCGATTTGGCGCAGACCTTGTTTATTATAGACAAAGATTTTATACGTGGGGCCTAAACGCCACTAGAAAATAACCCTTACATATTCAACCAGATTTGACGCTGCGCCACTGTGTCTGCACTCAGAAGATCGGCATTCAGGGTCAAAAAACAAGTATCCAAAGGCGGTGGTGTTACCACTGCTGTGACTTCGAACAATTCATCGCGACGAAAGGCATGTACACGTAGCACATCACCCGGGCGATAATGAGTGAGGCGTTTTTCCAGATTCGCACGGGTAAGCTTAATTCCATTCAGCGCGACCAGCACATCCCCGGCGGACAGGCCGGCGGCCTGGGCGGCACCGCCGTCGTACACCGCGGCAAGCTTGGCCTCGCTGCTATTGTCCGTCAGGCGTACGCCCAGGGCGGCACGCTGCTGCAATGCCGCCTCCGGTATTTTCGCGGGCTTGCCGCCCTTGTCGTTGTCCGATTCGGCCGGGCGTATATGAAACTCCACGCCCACATGCGCCAACAATTCCGCCAATGGCAAATCCTGCGTCGTGCGCAGGGTCTGGTGAAAGAACGCCGTCAGATCCAGGCCGGATACCTCGGTGGCGATTTTTTCTATTTCACCCTCCTCCACACCGTAAGATACTTTGCCTTTGCGCTCCCACAAGGCGTGCATCACATCATCTAAAGATATCCGGTCCTTGGTGCCGCGTCGCAGGGTGAGGTCCAGGGCCAAGGCGACTAACGCCCCCTTGGTGTAGTAGCTCACTATGGCATTGGAGGCATCTTCGTCCTGGCGGTAAAACTTGATCCAGGCATCGAAACTGGATTCCACCAGGGTCTGCTTGTGGCGCCCGCTGCCCCGCCACACACGCGTGGCGGTTTCGCCCAGTAGCTGAAGATAGGCCTCGGCGCTAATGAGGTGGCTACGCACCAGGGCAAGGTCATCGTAATAAGAAGTAATACCTTCAAACGCCCATAGCTGCTCTGTATAGGCCTCGCGACTGAGATCATACGGCAGGAACGCCGCCGGCTTGATGCGCTTCACATTCCAGGTATGAAAATATTCATGACTGACCAGTCCCAGGAAGCCGCGATAATCCTCGTTGACGACGGTTTCGCCGGCGCGTGGCAAATGGCCGCGGCTGCATAACAGGCTGGTGGAGGCGCGATGCTCCAAGCCACCGTAGCCCTCGCCCACCGCCATAATGAGAAACACATAGCGATCCATGGGTGCCGGCTCGCCGAAGAAGCGTATGTGGTGTTCACACAGGGTGCGCATGTCGCCGCACAGGCGTTCCATGTCCGCGCTATGCCGGCCAGTGATGATCACGTCGTGCGGCACGCCGCAGGCATGGAAACTCGCCAGCGTGAACTCGCCCATTTCCACCGGATGGTCCAACAGTTCGTCGTAGTTGGCGGCTGCGTAGGTTCCAAAACCATAAGGCGCGGCGCCGGCGCACGCCATGGCGGTGCCCACGCGCCAGC
>JANOTM010000319.1:0-4226 GCA_031416355.1 Gammaproteobacteria bacterium | reverse complement strand
GTCGGCCACTACATCCGCCCCCGGGCATGCCCTTACATTGGCTATCAAGCCCGGCCCCTTTTGATTTTGCAGCTTGCCCGTCTGTCAAAGCCGAATGTAATGACCCGTAGCATAGACCTCTACGGCACGGGCATCGGGATGCGCGGTCACGAGCAGCCGCACTTTTGCACCCGGCGGGGCGTACAGTGTGATTGACTGGCTGAGCAGCAGAACATTGTAGCTATTATTGTTCAAAGTCAGAATGCTGGTAAATGGAATATCGAGATTGAAGTGCGGTTCCCCGAACTGCGCATGATCATGCGACAGGGTGGCGGCCGCCTTTGGCAGATCCGCTGTCGTAATCGATGACCCAATCGGCATGACCGCTGAAAGATACTCGACTACGAGCCGCTTGCCAACCGGGACAGTTCCCAATTCATATACAGAACGCCCGGATTCTACCGGCGCACTCAGAATATCAATACTACGATGCGCCTCGTAGGGATCGCGTGCTGCATGGTCGCAGCGTACCTTGGGTGTATTTGTCATCGTGCTCCTCCTTGGATTAAGTTTGGTTAGTTTTTAACAGCCCTTGTAAGTCCGACAGGCCTGCGGAGTGAATTAATCAATGCGTGTTTTGTGGCTCGATATGCACGCCGCCGTGCTTTTCCCTGACACTGGCTCGTGGCGATCCGATTATTTGTGAATTCCTGAGATTATCGTTCTTCCTTGAGGGGTATTGTAATGTTCAGGTAGGCTAGCAGTGCGTACGATTGTCGTCAACACATCCAGAGCAAACTTCCTACATCAACCCAGGGTCACAAACATGGCATCGCCGTAGCTGAAAAAACGGTAGCGCGCGGCCACCGCATGGCGATAGGCCGGCAACACGTTATCGGTGCCGGCGAAGGCGCACACCAGCATGAGCAGGGTGGATTCCGGCAGGTGAAAATTAGTCAGCATGGCATCCACCACCTGAAAATCGTAGCCGGGGTAAATAAAAATATCCGTCTCCCCCGCATACGCTGCCACCCGGCCGGCGCACGCCACGCTCTCCAGTACCCGCACCACCGTTGTACCCACTGCTACCACGCGCCGGCCTTGGTCTTTAGCGGCGTTGATTTGGGTCGCGGCCGTGGCGCCGAGCTCTATATACTCTGCGTGCATGCGATGCGCATGCACCGCCTCCACCCGTAGCGGCTGAAACGTGCCAGCGCCCACGTGCAAGGTCACGTATGCGCTTTCCACACCCAGGGCCGCCAGACGCTGGAGCATGGGCGCGTCAAAGTGCAGGCCGGCGGTGGGTGCGGCCACCGCCCCCGGCGTGCGCGCAAAAATCGTCTGATAGCGTTCCCTGTCCTCGGGTCCATCGGGGCGCGTAATATAAGGCGGCAACGGTATATGGCCGATGTCCTGCAACACCTCCAGCAGCGGGCGATCGGTTAAAAACCGCACCTCATATCCCACGTCGTGGCGCGCGGTCACCATCGCCTCCACCCCACCC
The DNA here is from genome assembly GCA_031416355.1 of Gammaproteobacteria bacterium. Taxonomy (GTDB): domain Bacteria; phylum Pseudomonadota; class Gammaproteobacteria; order Acidiferrobacterales; family UBA6901; genus JANNJF01. Next base: position 2,743 of record JANOTM010000319.1, on the reverse strand, counting down.
TCCAGATGTAAGCGCTGACCTATCTGAGGCGGCTTGCTCGCACGGCATAGTACCAGGGCCCGATGCGCGTCCAACACGCGCTCCACCAACAACTCGATCTTGCCACCGCTATCCTTTACGCCGTACAGGCGCGCGGGAATAACGCGGGTATCGTTGAATACCAGGAGATCATCAGGCTGCAGGAGTTCAGGTAAATCGACGAACCTACGGTCGGCGAGCACGCCGGTCGCGCCCGTGAGACACAAAAGACGGCTGGCGCTGCGGGGTTGCACCGGTGTCTGGGCGATCAAACCTGGCGGCAGATCATAAAAAAAATCGGACTTGCGCATGGCGGCACAGGTTAGCAGATCGGCGGCGGCGCGTCCTTCAACTCCCGGGGATGGACGCCGTCTTAATACATTGTTTTCACGTGCGACAAGTTGCTATACTCGCGGCCATGCCGGGGTGGCGGAATTGGTAGACGCGCCGGACTCAAAATCCGGTGGTGGTGACACCGTGTCGGTTCGATTCCGACCCTCGGTACCATTAGTTTGGCAACTAATGCAATATTCAAAGAGCTTATTCCTCTCCTGGCAGAAGAGCCGTACTCAACGGCTGGCACAGGCGATTTCTGAGCGTCCCGTCCCCTTGCTGTTTCCGGTCTATCCGTAGCGCCCTACGACTATATGATAGGCTGAGCTCAGTCGACACAGAAAAGGCAAACGCACCCTACTCGACGGTCCGTTCACCGAAGCCAGGGAAATGGTCGGTGGCTACTTTCTCCTCGATTGCAGAACCAAGGGGCAGGCCATCGCCATTGCTAGCGAGTGCCCCGCGGCCGAGCGGGCCACCGTCGAGGTGCGCGAAATCGCCCCCTGTCACAAAGGTTGAGCTTTTCGCCTCTGATCATCATTATCCGTCGATCGATTGAGACGATCGAAAAGTAGGATACAGGGATGTCGATTCCCTTCAGGCTCATTCGTCGCATAGGTAACGCAGGAAGAATCGGTTCTATCCACCCGGCTCACCGGCGCTAACCTAATCTGAAAGGAGAAACAAAATGATTAAGGCCATCCTGATCGGTGTCGTCCTCCTGATCGTCGCGGTGCTCATCTTTGCCGCGACCCGGCCGGATACATTCCGGGTTCAACGCAGTATCCGCATCCAGGCACCGCCGGAGAAAATCTTCCCGCTTATTAACGATCTACACCATTAACGAGAGGAAGATATATGAATTACGTTGACGGCTTTGTTTTACCAGTCCCCATCAAGAAATTGACGGCCTATCGCCGCATGTCTCAAAAGGCGGGAAAAGTCTGGCGCGACCATGGCGCGCTGGAATTTCGGGAATGCGTCGCCGACGACGTGAAGCCGGGAAAATTTACATCATTCCCGCAGAGCGTCAAGTTCAAACCTAGCGAAATCGTCGTGTTTTCCTGGATCGTGTACAAATCGCGCGCGCACCGGGATCGTGTCAACGCCAAGGTCATGAAGGACCCGCGTATAACAGCCCTGATGAATCCTAAGGCTATGCCCTTTGACGGCAAGCGCATGTTCTGGGGCGGCTTCAAGGTGATGGTGGAAGCATAAGGAACGTATCCATCGTGGTCGTGCCAAAAGCCGGGCGCCGCGAGTGGATCGGACTGGCGGTGATCGCCCTGCCGTGTCTACTCTACTCCATGGACCTGACCGTGCTGAACCTCGCCGTGCCGGCCCTCAGTGCGGATCTCAAGCCCAGCAGCTCGCAACTGCTGTGGATCGTGGACATTTACGGCTTCATGGTGGCTGGCATGTTGATCACCATGGGCACCTTGGGCGACCGTATAGGCCGGCGCCGATTGCTAATGATAGGCGCCTCCGCCTTCGGTATCGCGTCGCTACTCGCGGCGTTCTCGACCAGTGCCGAGATGCTGATCGGCACGCGCGCGCTGCTCGGCATCGCCGGAGCGACCCTGGCGCCGTCAACTCTTTCGCTGATCCGCAACATGTTTCACGATCCCAGCGAACGTACGACGGCAATCGGCATATGGATCTCCAGCTACTCGGTCGGTGCCGCGATCGGCCCGGTGCTGGGCGGCGTGCTGCTCGAATACTTTTGGTGGGGTTCGGTGTTCCTGATCAACGTGCCGGTGATGCTGCTGTTGCTGGCACTCGGCCCGGCGCTGCTACCCGAGTTTCGCGATCCCGCGGCGCGCCGGCTCGATCTGCCCAGCGCGGCGCTGTCGCTGGCCGCCGTGCTGGCAACGGTCTATGGCTTGAAGCGCATCGCCGAACACGGCCCCGGCTGGCTGCCGGCCGTCATCGTCGTGGCCGGTCTCATCATCGGCGCCGTCTTCGTACGACGGCAACGCTCGCTGGCCGATCCGCTGATCGATCTGCGGCTGTTCCGGGTGCCGGCGTTCAGCGCATCCTTGGCCATTTTCATGCTCGCCGGCCTGGTAATGTTCGGCGTCTACGTCTTCATCGCGCAGTACCTGCAACTGGTGCTCGCGTTGTCGCCGTTGCAGGCCGGCCTGTGGACGGTGCCATGGGCACTCGCCTTCGTCGTCGGCTCGATGCTGACCCCGGTAATCGTACGCCGCTACCCTGCGGCATCCGTGGTGGCCGGCGGCCTGCTGCTCGCGGCGGCCGGCTTTGCCTTGCTCACGCAGGCGGGTGTCGCCTCGGGGCTGACGGTCATGGTGACCGCGACCGTGATGCTGTCGCTGGGTCTGGCACCGGCCTTCACCTTGGCCACTGATCTGATCGTCGGCGCCGTCCCGCC
>JANOTM010000318.1:0-9847 GCA_031416355.1 Gammaproteobacteria bacterium | reverse complement strand
CATGGTAGCCGTCTACGGCAGCAAGGATGTCACCGCCGTCACCACCTGGAATCCGTTATTGAGCGAAGTCATGGCCATGCCCCAGAGTCATAAGGTGTTCGACTCCAGCCAGATCCCCGGGGAAATCATCGACCTCATGGTGGTCAACACCGACACCCTGAAGAAAAATCCTGATTTCGGCAAGGCCCTCACCGGGGCGTGGTACGAGATCATGTCGCGCATGCGCGGCGCCAACGCCCAAGCCGTGGCGGCACGCACCGACATGGCCAAGGCCTCGGGCACCGACATCAAAGGCTATGACGCCCAACTCGCCACCACCCAGATGTTCTACGACGCCGCCGGCGCGGTGGGCTTTACCAATAGCCCCAAGCTCAAAGACACCATGAAATACGTAGCCGAGTTCAGCTACGCCCACGGCCTGCTGGGTGAAGGCGCGGCCGACGCCAAGGTCATAGGCATACAGATGCCAGCCGGCGTTTACGGCAACCCTAACAAAATCAAACTGCGCTTCGATCCCACCTACATGAAGCTCGCCGCCGAGGGCAAACTCTAACTCCAAGCACCGGCATCATGAAACGCTGGATGAATATCACGCCGGACCGGGCACTCAAGCTGGTGCTGGGCGTGCTGCCGTTTGCCATCATCCTGTTGCTCTACGTGTGGGCCTCGGATCTGCGCCTAGCGCAGAATCCCGAGGACAAGCTGATGCCGTCGTTCGATAAGTTCGGCGCCGCCATTGCGCGCATGGCGTTCACGCCGGATGTGCGCAGCGGTGAATACCTGTTGTGGATAGATACCCTGGCGAGTCTGCGTCGATTGGCCCTGGGCATTGCCATCAGCGCCCTGGCCGGCCTGGTGTTTGGCGTGCTGAACGGTGCCATACCCGTGGCACGCGCCAAGCTGTCGCCGTTCATCACCATACTGTCCCTCATCCCGCCCATGGCGATGCTGCCGATTCTTTTTATCGTGTTCGGCCTGGGCGAGGTGTCCAAGGTGGTATTGATCGTCATCGGCATTACGCCGTTTATTATTCGCGATCTACAGGCCAAGACCCTGGAGCTGCCGGCGGAACAATTGATCAAGGCCCAGACCTTGGGTGCCGGCAGCTGGCTGGTGATTTTGCGGGTGATGCTGCCGCAAATCCTGCCGCGGCTGATCGAGGCGGTGCGCCTGTCCCTGGGTGCCGCTTGGTTATTTCTCATCGCGGCCGAGGCCATCGCCGCCGAGAACGGGCTCGGTTATCGCATTTTCCTCATGCGCCGCTACCTGGCCATGGATGTGATACTTCCTTATGTAGCATGGATCACCTTGCTGGCCTTTCTGACCGACTGGCTGTTACGGCGGCTGTCGCTGCGCGCCTTCCCCTGGTTCCATAGCTTGTATGGCGGCAAGACATGAGCCGGCTGCAGGCGCGCAATCTGTGGAAGGTGTACGACGATAACGTGGTGCTAGAACGCGTCAACGTCGGCGTCAACGATGGCGAATTCATTACCATCGTCGGTGCCTCTGGCTGCGGCAAAACCACTTTCTTGCGCATGCTGCTCGGTACCGAACAGGCCAGCCGGGGCGAGCTGCTACTGGATGGCGTGCCCATACCTAACGAACCCGGCGCCGACCGCGGCATCGTTTTTCAGAAATATTCCGTGTTCCCGCATCTTACCGCGCTGCAAAACCTGCTGCTGGCGGCGGAATTCACGCAATCGCGCGTACTCGGCCGGCTGTTCGGCAGCGCGCGCAAGCGTGCACTGGAGCAGGCCAGGGCCATGCTCGATAGCGTCGGCCTAGGCCGGGATGGCGATAAATTTCCCCATCAACTGTCGGGCGGCATGCAACAGCGCCTGGCCATCGCCCAGGCCCTGACCAAGCAGCCCAAGATATTATTGCTCGATGAACCCTTCGGCGCCCTCGATCCCGGCATACGCGCCGACATGCATCGTTTGATCCTGGACATATGGAAAAAGACCGGTATCAATATTTTCATGATCACCCACGACCTGAAAGAGGGATTCTATCTCGGCACGCGCTTATGGGTGTTCGACAAAATACGCCACGACCCGCAGGCACCCCATGCCTATGGGGCGACCATTACCTACGACATACCCCTCAACCAAACGGATAGGGCGACGCTAAAAGAAATCACCCAAGACCTGGGTCGAGAACGCAAAGAACGCATAGCATGAAGGAGCAAATCATGGGCGATGAACATTTACTCTATTCGGATCGGCTGGACGGCGGATGCCATTGGTCGCTACATATGCGCCGGGGTACAAGTCTGCGCCTGATCGATACGGACGGCGGCGCCAATGTGGGCATGTTATTTTATAACCCGGCAAATCTGCTGGAACGCTATAACGCACCCGATACCCTCAAATGCCAGCATACCTTCAAGCTGACCAAGGGAAACTGCCTGTATTCCGACATGGGGCGCATCTTTTGCTCCATCGTGGATGATACCGTGGGCTGGCATGAGACCGTATGCGGCAACACCACCCAAGACATCATCACCAAAAAATGGGGTGCGCGCAGCTATCAAGATTACCGCAACGACTGGTATCGCAATGGTTACGACAGTTTTCTGGTGGAGCTGGCCAAGCACGGCCTGGGCAAAAAAGACATGGCCGCCAATGTCAATTTCTTCAGCAAGGTGAGCGTCGACGACCACGGCGGGCTGCACTACGCCGACGGCAACAGCCGTGCTGAGGATTACGTCGAATTGCGGTTCGAGATGGATACCCTGGTGTTATTACATACCTGTCCGCACCCACTCAACCCGGCGCCGGACTATCCGCGCAAATCAGTGGCATACCAGATCCGTCGCGCCGAGCCGGTGGCGGACGATGACTACTGCATGAACTTACGCCCGGAAAACCAGCGCGGTTTCAGAAACAACGCCATTTTCCATCTGGGACTGAAAGGCTAAGACATGATTAAAACAAGCACTTTGCGCGCGCAAGACGCCGGGTTTCGTCAAATCGTCCCGGCCGGGGATTATTTTATGAAAATTTTAACACTCGGACAGACCCTGCGTATCCTCGACCTGGAAGGCAACCAAGCAGCGGATACCCTCTTCTACCGCGCGGCGGATACCAGCGAACGCTATAGCGCCATGGATACCCTACGCGAACAAGGCAATGTATACCTCAGCGCCGGCAGCAAGCTCATCTCCAACGAAGGCAATGTCATGCTGGAAATCGTCGCCGACACCTGCGGGCGCCACGATACCCTGGGCGGCGCATGCGCCGCGGAAAGCAACAGCGTACGTTACGCCCTGGAAAAAAAATGCATGCACGCGTGCCGCGACTCCTGGATGCTGGCGGTGGCGCAGAATGCCCAGTTCGGTATGAGCAAACGCGACATTACCCACAATATCAATTTCTTCATGAATGTATCGGTCGGCGCCGACGGCGAACTGCGTTTCGCCGATGGCATTTCCGCGCCGGGAAAATACGTGGAGCTGAAGGCCGCCATGGACGTCATCGTTTTAATTTCCAACTGCCCACAGCTCAACAACCCGTGCAACGGCTACAACCCTACACCGATCGAGGTGTTGATCTGGAATTAAGAGCGCCTATCAAAATAAAAATGTGCACACCCTGGCCCTCATCCCCACCCTTCTCCCGCAGGGAGAAGGGCTTAAACCCCTCTCCCGCCGGAGGCGAGACAGGGTTGTCGTGTATGTCCAGTGGACATACCCGCCGTCGAGCGGGTGTGCGGAAGTTCGCGCACCCCGGCGGGATGCAGGAGTGACGACTGCATGGATGCAGGAGGTAGAGCAACGCAGGGAGCAGTTGCCGAGGGCTGGAGCTAACAGCAAGGTTCGATCATTTTGTTAGGGGCACTATGTCATCGGGACGACCCGACTGAGCTTCGTACAACGGTGGGACGACCTGCCGCTTTTGTGACTGACCATATGTTTAATAAAGTCTTGATAGCCAATCGCGGCGCCATTGCCACGCGCATTATCCGTACTCTGAAGCAAATGAATATCATCGCGGTGGCGGTGTACGCCGAGGCCGATAGGGATGCATTGCACGTGACCCAGGCGCATGAGGCCTGGTCGCTGGGTAGCGGTACGGTTGCCGACACCTACCTCGATCAGGACAAACTCTTGGCCATCATGCGTCAGTCGGGTGCGGACGCAGTGCATCCCGGCTACGGCTTGCTGAGTGAAAACGCAGACTTTGTCACGCGCTGCGAGCAGGCCGGCATATGTTTTATCGGCCCGACACCGGAACAGATGCGGGCCTTCGGCCTAAAACACACAGCGCGCCGTTTGGCGCAGCAGTATGCCATCCCCCTGCTGCCGGGCAGCGACTTACTCGCTACCTTGGAATCCGCCGTGGTCGCGGCGGACGCCATGGCTTATCCGGTGATATTGAAGAGCACCGCCGGCGGGGGCGGTATCGGCATGCAGGTGTGCCGCAACGCCGGCGAACTGCGCAAGGCCTACGACTCGGTGCGCCGCTTAGGCGAAAATAACTTTTCCAACAGCGGCGTATTTTTAGAGAAGTTTATTGAGCGCGCGCGTCATATCGAGGTGCAGATATTCGGCGATGGCCGCGGCAACGCCATCGCCATTGGCGAGCGCGACTGCTCGACCCAGCGCCGCAACCAGAAAGTCATAGAAGAGACGCCGGCGCCCAATATCTCCGGCGCCGTGCGCGATGCCCTGTACGCCACTGCGGTGCGCTTAGTGCGGGCGCTCAACTACCGCAATGCCGGGACCGTGGAATTCATTTACGATGAGACGGCGCAGGAATTCTATTTTCTCGAGGTCAATACCCGCCTGCAGGTGGAGCACGGGGTAACCGAGCAGGTCTACGGTGTGGACTTGGTAAAGTGGATGATACAGCAGGCGGCGGAAGAACTACCGGACCTGGCGGTGCTGGCACGCACGCTCACGCCCCGCGGCCATGCGGTGCAGGCACGCCTGTACGCCGAAGACCCCAACAAGAATTTCCTGCCCTCCACCGGGCTCCTGACCCACGTGTATTTTCCCGCTGCGGATGACGTGCGCATCGACCACTGGATAGAAAACGGCACCGAGGTATCGCCCTACTTCGATCCGCTGTTGGCGAAGGTCATCGTCACTGCCGACGACCGGGATGCGGCGATACGCCGGCTGCACGCCATCCTGGGGGCGACCCAGATCTACGGGGTCGAGACCAATATCGATTATGTGCGGGCAATATTGCACACCACAGCCTTCGCCCAAGGCCAGATGTACACCCGCTACCTCAACGAATTCCTTTATCGACCTGACAGTATCGACGTGGTGAGCGCCGGCACCCTGACCACGGTGCAGGACTATCCCGGCCGGCTGGGTTATTGGGATGTGGGTGTGCCGCCTTCTGGGCCGTTCGATGCCTATTCCTTTCGCCTCGGTAATCGCTTGCTGGACAATCCGGAGCGGGCAGCGGGACTAGAGATCACCCTCAACGGTCCCACCCTACGCTTTAACAACGCCGCGGATATTGTGCTCACCGGTGCGGTGATGCCCGCAATGCTGGACGATCGCGCCGTACCCTTCTGGCAGGTGATCCACGTCCATCCCGGTCAGACGCTCAAACTCGGTCAGGTCGGCGCCGTCGGCGCCCGCAGCTACTTGATGGTGAAGGGTGGCATACAGTGCCCCGACTATCTGGGGGCAAAGGCAACGTTTACCTTAGGCCAGTTCGGCGGCCACGGCGGGCGCGCGTTGCGCGCCGGCGATGTGCTACATCTTACGCTCCTGGTCGTTGCGGGCCAGCCAGCGATGATTGCCGACGATCTGCGTCCAGCCATCGATAATGCCTGGACCTTGCGCGTGATCTACGGCCCGCACGGCGCGCCGGATTTTTTCACGCCGGAAGACATTCAAATATTTTTTCAAAGTCAGTGGCAGGTGCACTATAACTCCAGCCGCACCGGCGTGCGCCTGATGGGGCCCAAGCCCCAGTGGGCGCGCAGCGACGGCGGCGAGGCCGGCATGCATCCATCGAACATCCACGACAACGCCTATGCCATAGGCGCGGTGGATTTCACCGGCGACATGCCGGTGATATTGGGACCGGACGGCCCGTCCCTGGGCGGCTTCGTTTGCCCTGCCACCGTCATCCATGCGGACCTGTGGAAAATCGGGCAATTGAAGGCCGGCGACCAGATACGCTTCGAGGCGGTCGACATGGGCACTGCCGTCGCCCTGGCGCGGGCACAAGACCTCGCCATCGCGACTCTGGAAGCCGTCCCCGTGCGTGCCGTTGCCATTGCGCCGCGCACCCCTATACTCAAAACCTTAAGCGCCGTGGAAAACGGCGTGCAAGTAGTGTATCGCGCCTGCGGCGATCGTTACCTACTGGTGGAATACGGCCCTCCGGTTCTGGACATCGCCCTGCGCTTTCGGGTGCATGCGTTGATGCTGTGGCTACAAAACCACAAACCCGCGGGCGTGCACGAACTGACGCCGGGCATACGCTCCCTGCAAATCCATTACGACAGCCTGGTGTTAACGCTTACTGCACTGCTGGATTTACTACAGCGCGCGGAATCGGCTTTACACAATATGGAAACCCTCGATGTACCGGCGCGGGTGGTACATCTGCCCCTCAGTTGGGATGACGACGCCTGCCGCATGGCCATAGACAAATACATGCAATCGGTGCGCAAGGACGCGCCCTGGTGTCCGAGCAATATTGAATTTATCCGCCGCATCAATGGGCTGTCCGATATCGCACAAGTCCGGGAGATCGTATTCAATGCGCGCTATCTGGTCATGGGTTTGGGCGACGTGTACCTGGGCGCACCGGTGGCCACGCCGCTCGATCCGCGCCATCGCCTGGTCACTACCAAATACAATCCGGCCCGTACCTGGACCGCGGAAAACTCGGTCGGCATAGGCGGCTCCTATTTGTGCGTGTATGGCATGGAGGGACCGGGCGGCTATCAGTTCGTCGGCCGTACCCTGCAGATGTGGAACCGCCATCGGCAAACCGCGGAATTCGACAAACCATGGCTGCTGCGATTCTTCGATCAGATACAATTTTATCCGGTGAGCGCGCAAGAATTGGAAGACATACGCCGATCCTTCCCCAGGGGCGGCTATCCATTAAAAATAGAAACCACGACGTTCAGCCTAAAATCCTATGAGGAATTTCTGGCGCAGCACGCCCCCAGCATCGCGGATTTTACCCGCCGGCGCGAGCGCGCGTTTGGCGAAGAACTGCAACGCTGGATCGCGTCCGGCCAGATGAATTTCGAATCCGATCAAGACCGCGCGCGCGAATACATAGACGAAACCATAGTGCCGGAACATTGCCTGCTCGTAGCAAGCCCAGTGGCGGGCAGCGTGTGGGAGGTACTAGTCAAGACGGGTGATAGTGTCGCCGCCGGCCAGACCCTGCTGATACTAGAATCCATGAAAATGGAAATCCCCATTGTCGCCCCCAGCGCCGGTGTGGTCTATGCCATCCACGGCGCGGCCGGCAATCGCATCGCCACCGGCCAGACCTTGCTGATACTACAGGAACACAATCCATGCGCATGACCGTGACCGCATTGCGCGAGGCCTATAAGCTAGGCATCATCACACCGCATGAAGTCGTGGCCGATATCGCGCAACGGTGTCATTACTACGCTAGCCACAACGCCTGGATCACGCGCCTGACCCCGGAACAGTTGGCGCCTTATCTCGCCAGACTCCGAGGCCACACACCGGATACACTGCCGCTCTATGGCATTCCCTTCGCCATCAAAGACAATATCGATCTGGCCGGCATCCCCACTAGCGCCGGCTGCGCGGCATACACTTATATCCCAGAGCGTTCCGCGTTCGTGGTTGAGCAATTGATTCAAGCCGGTGCCATCCCCATAGGCAAAACCAATATGGATCAGTTCGCCACCGGACTGGTGGGAACGCGTTCGCCGGCGCCCTGGGGGCCTTGCCGCAATGCATTCAATCCACGATATATCGCCGGCGGCTCCAGTTCCGGCTCCGCCGTGGCCGTTGCCTTAGGCCTGGTATCGTTTGCCCTCGGCACCGATACCGCCGGTTCCGGCCGCGTGCCGGCGGCGTTCAACAATCTGATAGGCGTCAAACCCTCTAAAGGACTGCTGAGTATGCAGGGCGTAGTGCGCGCTTGCCGCAGCTTGGACTGCGTCAGCATCTTCGCCTTGACCACCAACGACGCCGACGCGATATTAGAACAAACGGCACACTACGATCCGGAAGACGACTATGCCCGGCGCAACCCCTACGACAACAGCGGGCGTTACTACGGGCTGCCGCAGGGTCCGTTTCGCTTCGGTGTCGCGCGCGCCGAGCAACTGAACTTTTTCGGCGACTCCGCGGCGGAGTCACTTTACGCACGCAGCATAGAGAAATTCCAAGTCTTGGGGGGAGAAAAAGTCGAGATCGATTTTTCGCCGTTCCTGGCCGCCGCGCGACTGCTGTATGCGGGTCCATGGCTGGCGGAACGCTATGTCGCCATCGAAGACATCATCCGCCACAGGCCGGAGCAACTCCTGCCTATCATTAGTGAAATCATCGGGGCCGCGAAAAATATCAGCGCCATCGATGCCTACAAGGCGGAATACCAGATGCAGCATTACCGCCGGCTGGCGCATGACTTGTTGAACCGCATCGATTTCCTGGTGACACCCACGACCGGAACGATATACACCCTCGCCGAGGTCGAGGCGCAACCCATCGCCTTAAACAGCAACCTGGGTTATTACACGAACTATTTGAATTTACTCGACTGCGCCGCAGTGGCCGTGCCCGCCGGATTTCTGCCTAACGGTCTGCCTTGGGGATTAAGCTTGGTGGCCCCGGCGCTGCAGGATCGTAAGCTTTTGTCGTTTGCCCATCGCTGGCAACAAGCCACGGAACTGCCCCTGGGCGCGCTTGATTATTCGGTCGAGCCATCGACCACCCCGCCCGTTGTCCATACCGACACTATCCCCTTGGTCGTCTGTGGCGCCCACCTCCAGGGATTGGCGCTCAACTGGCAATTGACTGAACGCGGAGCGGTGTTACTACAAACGACGTTTACCTCGCCTCATTATCGCCTGTATGCCTTGCCCGGCGGCCCACCGCGCCGGCCAGGACTGCTGCGCGACATGCAACACGGCGACCGCATCGAAGTAGAAATATGGGCAGTGCCCAAAGCACAATTGGGCACCTTGGTCGCGGGTGTTCCTGCGCCACTGGCCATAGGCAAGATCGAGTTGGACGACGGGCACTGGCTGACGGGTTTTGTGTGTGAGCAGTACGCGGTAGTAAACACTGAAGAAATTACTGGCCTCCGTGGCTGGCGTGCCTATCTGTCGAGTCAGTGACGGCGCAGTAGACCTGGCATCGAATGGTAATTGCTTAAGGCAAGTCCATATTCGATGTAGGGTGGGTGGAGGCACGCAGTGTGTGCCGTAACCCACCAGGCGTGCCGCTAGGCACTCATTAAAAAATGCGTTGTGGTTGCTATGCAACGTTGGTGGGTTACGCAAAAAACGCTAACCCACCCTACGAATACTAGGGCGCGCACGTGAATTTCTCATTGATGGGCTTCATGAGTGCGAGGCATGATGGGTCGCCTTACGTCAACGGTTTGGTTTTTGGTCCCCACGGCGATTGTTGCAACCACTCGGCGAATCCGTCCGCGGACAATGGCCGGCTCATGTAATAACCTTGGGCATCGTCGCAGCCCAAGGCACTCAATTTATCCCAGACCGCCTGGGTCTCTACGCCTTCGGCCACCACCTTCAGGCCCAAGTTGTGGCCGAGCTCGACGGTGGAGCGCACGATGACGGCATCGTTGCGGTTAACCGCCATGTCCGTCACGAAGGATTTGTCGATCTTGATCTTGGCGACCAG
>JANOTM010000317.1:0-2939 GCA_031416355.1 Gammaproteobacteria bacterium | reverse complement strand
CAACGCATGAAAATGGAATATTTTTTTCCACAGAGCACCCCTTGCGAGGATAAGATGCCGACAGCGACTGAACTATTGATCCGGCACGGTGAAGTATCAACCCCGTTCGGGCTGAGCCTGTCGAAGCCCATGCACCCTTCGACAAGCTCAGGGCGAACGGACTTCAAACATCATCTGGCTGGATCAATAGGCCGTTCGAAGTAGGTATTATAGAATCTCTTCCACCGTCTTAGCCACATTCTCAGCGGTAAAGCCAAAGTGCTTGAACAGCACGCCGCCGGGAGCCGACTCGCCGAAGCGGTCCAGGCCGACGACCTTGCCAGCAAGCCCGACATACTTGTACCAGCCATCGCTCACGCCGGCCTCGACCGCCACGCGCTTTATCAGGTTTTTAGGCAACACACTGTCACGATAAGCCGCGTCCTGGGCATCAAACATATCCGTGGAAGGCATGGACACCACGCGTACCTGCTTGCCCTTGGCGGCCAGTAGCTTCTGCGCCTCCACGGCGATACCGACTTCGGAACCCGTGGCGATAATGACTGCGTCGGGCTTGCCATTGGCGGCTTCGCTCAAGATGTATCCACCGCGCTTGATGTTGGCGATTTGTTCCGGAGTGCGCGTCTGATGCGACAAATTCTGGCGCGAAAAAATCAAACACGAGGGGCCATCTTTGCGCTCGACCGCCAGCCTCCACGCCACCGCGCTCTCGATCGCGTCACACGGACGCCACACGGCCATATCCGGGATCAGCCGCAGGGTTGCGGTTTGTTCGACCGCCTGGTGCGTCGGGCCGTCTTCACCCAAGCCGATGGAGTCGTGGGTATACACGAACAGCACGCGCTGTTTCATGATGGCCGCCATGCGCAGTGCATTGCGTGCGTATTCGGAGAACATCAAGAAAGTGCCGCCGTACGGGATGAAGCCGCCGTGCAGGGCAATACCATTCATCATGGCCGACATGCCGAACTCGCGCACACCATAATAAATGTAGTTACCATCTGCCATGGTCTTGCTGATCGCTTTCGTGCCTTTCCAGTTGGTGTAATTCGAACCGGTTAGATCGGCGGAACCGCCGAGCAATTCCGGCAATAGCGGGGCATAACCGTTGATGGCGTTCTGCGAGGCCTTGCGTGACGGGATGGACTCGGCCTTGGCCGTTACCGATTGTATATACTCATCGGCCTTGGCGTTCCAGTCTTTAGGCAACTCACCCTTGATGACGCGTCGCTCAAACTCGGCGGCCAGATCGGGAAGGGCCTTCTTGTAGGCGGCGAACTTATCGTTCCAGGCCTTTTCCAATGCGGCGCCTTTGGTGCGTGCATCCCAACCGGCGTAAATCTCCGGTGGCACCACGAACGCGGCGTGCGTCCAGCCGAGCTTGGTGCGGGTGGCGGCCACTTCGGCTTCGCCGAGCGCCTCGCCATGGGCCTTTTCGGTACCGGCGCGGGTAGGCGCGCCGTAACCGATCACGGTCTTGCAGCAAATCAGCGACGGCTTGTCGTGTACGTTGCGCGCTTCGATGATCGCCTTACGCACCGCCTCCGCATCGTGGCCATCCACCTTCGGCACCACGTGCCAACCGTAGGCCTCGAAGCGCTTCGGGGTGTTGTCGGTAAACCAACCTTCGACGTGGCCGTCTATGGAAATGCCATTGTCGTCGTAGAAGGCAATCAGCTTACCGAGACCCAGGGTGCCGGCCAAGGAGCAGGCCTCGTGCGAGATGCCCTCCATTAAGCAGCCGTCGCCGAGAAACACATAAGTATGGTGGTCGACGACCTGATGGCCGTCGCGGTTGAACTGGGCGGCCAGCATCTTCTCGGCGATGGCCATGCCCACGGCATTGGTAACACCCTGGCCCAAGGGACCGGTGGTGGTCTCGACGCCGGGTGCATAGCCGTATTCCGGATGGCCCGGGGTCTTGGAGTGCAACTGGCGGAATTGTTTCAATTCTTCCATCGGCAAGTCGTAACCCGTGAGATGCAACAAAGAATACAGCAGCATCGAGCCGTGGCCATTGGACAACACGAAACGATCGCGGTCGGGCCACTTAGGGTTGGTGGGATTGTGTTGTAGATAATCGTTCCAGAGAACTTGCGCGATATCGGCCATGCCCATGGGCGCGCCGGGATGGCCGCAAGTGGCCTTCTGCACCGCATCCATAGACAGCGCGCGTATAGCGTTGGCCAGGTCGCGGCGACTGGGTACTGCCTGTTGGGGTTTCGCTGACATGGACTCGTCCTCTCAATAAACTGTAATAAAAAATTTAAAGGTAAATCGTTTCTGCCCGTCGGCGGCGCGTACGCCACCGGATGCGTTCACTATCCGTTATCGCAAATGCAACCAGCCCTTGCCACCACCACGGAAGTTGTTTATCAACCCCCTCATCGCGCAGTGAATAAAATCCCCGGCAAAGGGTTGCTACCCTACCTGTTTATGCTGCCCGCCTGGGGAGACGATGGTGCTTCACGCGATGTCTTGAGTAATCCGTATTAATGCAGGATGTGCACGCCCTGTCAAAATCAGCCCGGTATTCTCGCTCACTGGGTCTGATTCGGCAATAGTCCAGGCTTTGTAGCGTATGCGGCAATTTTGCACCAGGCACGTGGCAAAGAGGGGTTTATTAGTCAGCGACGGGGTTATTTAATAAGGCGGGCTCGCCCTAAATAGCCATGTTAATGCGGGTATTAAAGACTTTGGGGAGCCTAGCGTAGTGATAATGGGGATGCGGTAAGTTCGGGCAGGTAATGTTCGCGTATCCACCCAGCCCATATCCGGAACAAGTCCGCATCCAGGGTGGCTACCACCGAACGCGGGCTCAGGCTCGCGGCCATGACCTCCTCCCCTTCCAAGGTAAGGGCCCGACCTCCAGCTTCCGCGAGTACCAGGCTGCCGGCGGCGTAATCCCAGAGTTTTTGGCCGCCATGGAGATAGACATG
>JANOTM010000316.1:0-11012 GCA_031416355.1 Gammaproteobacteria bacterium | reverse complement strand
ATGTTTCCGATACAGGATTACCGCGGCCGCCTCATCGGTTTCGGCGGCCGTGTTCTGGGCAAAGGTGAACCGAAATACCTCAATTCCCCGGAGACCCCCTTGTTTCACAAAGGCCGGGAGCTATACGGCCTGTATCGGGCGCGAGACGCCATACGCCGGGAGAACCGGGCGCTGGTGGTGGAAGGCTATATGGACGTAGTGGCCCTGGCCCAATTCGGCATCGATTACGCCGTGGCCACCCTCGGCACCGCCACCACCCGCGATCACCTGGAGCGGCTGTTCCGCTTCACACCCGAGGTGGTGTTCTGCTTCGATGGCGACAGGGCTGGACGCGAGGCCGCCTGGCGCGCACTGGAAAACGCCCTGCCAGTCCTGCATCACGGCCGACAAGTCAGCTTTTTATTCCTACCGGACGGGGAAGACCCCGATACCCTGGTGCGCAAAGAAGGCCCCGAGGCCTTTACTGCCCGGGCTGTTCGGGGCATGTCCCTGCCGGATTATCTATTCCAGTCCCTGTCCGAGCGGGTGGATCTGAATCGCCTGGAT
Organism: Gammaproteobacteria bacterium; assembly: GCA_031416355.1. GTDB lineage: Bacteria > Pseudomonadota > Gammaproteobacteria > Acidiferrobacterales > UBA6901 > JANNJF01. The sequence goes on along the minus strand of JANOTM010000316.1, from coordinate 10,466 downwards.
GGACGCGCGCGACTGGTGGAGCTGGCCCGTCCGCTGTTATCGCAGCTCCCTGCGGGTGCACTGCGACAGTTAATGTTGAATCAATTGGCGGAAATCAGCCGGCTTTCCGTGGAGAATCTGTCTACCCTGGTGCCCTCTGAGAAGGAGATAGGACGCGCGTCTGCCCAAGCTATGCGCCGGCCGCTCACTATATCCGGCAATGCCAGAAGTCGGGGCGCACCGTCTTTGGTTCGCACGGCGGTGGCGCTTCTGTTGTTGCACCCGCCCTTGGCCCGGCACGTGCCCGAGCCTAATTATCTTCTGGAGCTGGCCATACCCGGCACCGCCTTATTGGTGGATTTAGTGCAATTATTACAGGTAAAACCGGAACTTAAGACAGGATTCATCATCGAACATTATCGTGATAGTGAGCACCAACATCACTTGGAAAAACTGGCGGTTTGGCAGCATCCCGTATTGCAACAGGACGTAGAGGCGGAATTTCTGGATTTAATACAGCAGCTGCGGCGCCTCATCAATAAGCAACAGACCGAGCAGCTTTACCAGAAAGAACACCTCACCGGGCCCTTGAGTGACGCCGAAAAGGCCCAATTATTACGGCTGTTGGACGAAAAGCAGGGATTCGACCGCTTGCGTTCATGATATGGAAGTGTTTTGGCGTCGCCCATATTTGTTATATACTGGTCGATTACATTTTTTATCCCTAAACCGAACCTGGTTACCGCACGCATGGATCAAGAAACGCAACGCTTGCAGCTTAAAAAGCTGATCATTCAAGGCAAAGAACAAGGTTTTCTGACGTATCGGGATATCAATGACCATCTGCCGGAAGGTGTGCACGACACCGACCAGATCGAGGCGGTGATCAACATGATCAACGATATGGGGATCGAAGTGTTCGATCAGGCCCCGGATCCCGATACCCTGCTGCTCAAAACCGAGAGTGCCGCCTCCAACGACGACGAAGAAGTCGCGGAAGAAGCCGAGCAGGTGCTGGTGTCCGCGGTGGAAAACGAATTCGGCCGTACCACTGATCCTGTGCGTATGTACATGCGCGAGATGGGTACGGTGGAGCTGCTGACGCGCCAGGGTGAAATCGAACTGGCCAAGCGCATCGAAGATGGCATACGCCAGAGCATCGAAGCCATCGCCAGTTGTCCTGCCACCATGACCGAAGTGCTACGCATGATGGAAATGGTCGAGAAGGATCAGATGCGCCTCACCGACCTAGTAGTGGATTTCATCGACCCCAATGCCCCGGATGCGCCGCCGCCCGAAGTGGTGCGCGTAGTGGAAGTCGCGGAAGACAAGGGTGCCGACGATGTGGAAGATGAGGCCGACGCTACTGCTACCGAAGAGGACACCGGCCCCGACCGCGAAGAGGCACTGGCGCGCTTTGCACGCATACGCAAATTGCAGGGCACTCTAGCCAAGGCCCTGGAAAAAAAGGGCTTTGGCAGCCCCGAAGCCAACAAGGTGCAAGCCAAGCTGGCGGAAGAGTTTCTTGAGATCAAGTTTGTCGCCAAGCAGATCAATCGCCTGGTGGATCAGGTGCGCACCCTGGTGGATCAGGCGCGTGAGCAGGAAAAAGTCATTATGGACATCTGCGTCGGCAAGGCACGCTTGCCGCGCAAATCGTTTATCAAGTCTTTCCCCGGTAACGAGTCGAATTCCCGTTGGATTAAAAAGATTCAAAAATCCGGCGAGTGCAACGCGGAAGTGGTGGAGCGCCACCTGGAGGCCCTCACCTCGGCCCAGGGCAAGCTCGCCATGTTGCAGGAACGCGTCGGTATGCCCGTTACCGAACTGAAAGAAGTTAACCGTCGCATGTCCATCGGCGAGGCCAAGGCGCGGCGCGCTAAGAAGGAAATGGTCGAGGCCAACTTGCGTCTCGTGATCTCCATCGCCAAGAAGTACACCAACCGCGGCCTGCAGTTCCTCGATCTCATACAGGAGGGCAACATCGGCCTCATGAAGGCGGTGGACAAATTCGAATACCGTCGCGGCTATAAATTTTCCACCTACGCCACCTGGTGGATACGCCAAGCCATCACGCGTTCCATCGCCGATCAGGCGCGCACCATCCGTATTCCAGTGCACATGATAGAGACCATCAACAAACTCAATCGCATCTCGCGCCAGATGCTGCAGGAAATGGGTCGCGAGGCGACCCCGGAAGAACTCGCCCAGCGCATGGAAATGCCGGAAGACAAAATCCGCAAGGTGCTCAAGATCGCCAAGGAACCGATTTCCATGGAGACCCCCATCGGCGACGACGAGGACTCGCATCTCGGAGATTTTGTCGAGGACACCAGTATCACCGCGCCCACCGACGCGGCTACCCTGGCGGGGCTCAAGAACGCGACCACGGAAATTCTCAACACCCTGACGCCGCGCGAGGCCAAGGTGCTGCGCATGCGTTTCGGCATCGAAATGAACACCGACCACACCCTGGAAGAAGTGGGCAAACAGTTCGATGTCACGCGCGAACGCATACGCCAGATCGAAGCCAAAGCCCTGCGCAAACTGCGCCACCCCAGCCGCTCCGATCATCTGCGCAGCTTCCTAGACTAAGTCGCTATTGTTGTATCCACACCCGCAACGGGCCGGTATAATCCGGCTCGTTGCGTTTTAATATATAAGCTGGTTCGTGGGTAGGGTGCCCTCATCCCATCCCTACTCTCAGGGGGAGGAGCGAGCCGAGGCGCGCGCTGTGCACGCCATTGTAGGAATTTGGGCCTGTAGCTCAGTTGGTTAGAGCAGGGGACTCATAATCCCTTGGTCCTAGGTTCAAGTCCTAGCAGGCCCACCATTAACTCAACGCATACAGCCGGCGTGCACGCCACGTAGGCTGGTCTAGGGCCACATTATGGTTAACCCATAATGTGGCCTTTCGTTTTGTAGCTCGATACAGTTCTGCCAACTTTTTTATCCAATGGCGGCTCTGCTTTGAGTGGCCTGGTGGGTCACCAGGCCCCGTCAATGTCGAGATCGTCGATTACCGCTGAGAGGTGAGATATGGGACGCAGTGCAATCCATCCCGGCGAGCATCTTGCCGAGCAACTCGAAGAACTGGGAATGAGCGCGGCCGAGCTTGGACGCCAGCTAGGCGTGCCGACCAACCGCATCACCGCGATCCTCAACGGGCAGCGCGCCATCACCGGCGACACGGCGCTGCGACTGGGCCACTTTTTCGGCAATAGCCCGCAGTTTTGGCTGAGTCTTCAAGCGCTGTATGAGCTGCGAACCGCCGAGAAGAAGCTTGGGAGTAAGATCAGATCTCTGCCGACTCTCAACGCGAATCGCAAGAAGGCAGCCGGGCGTCAGGTTCAGATAGCGTGACTGGGCCCGAAAAACATGCGCTTCGTACAGATTTGTTCGCTGGCTGGGAAGGTTTTTACCTCAACACCATAAGCGCGATCACCCAATAGAATAACTGGCCACAATAAGGACGATCCGGAAGGACTCGACGGTTTCAAGATTAATATTGACTTATTAGTCAATATTATCTATATAATTGATAATATGGTTAAGCATAGACAGCCTCAACAAGACCTCCCCAGCTCTATTCTCGGCCTAATCTTCTACCAGGCCGAATTCCAAAAAATTGCCCTCAAAGATCTCGCGGTTTTGGCCGGGATACGCCCCGAATCATTGAGCCGTATTCGGCGCCGTGGTAGCGCCACTTTGGAAGTGGTGGAACGCCTGGCGCAGGCGGTCGGGATGCAGCTCCGGTTGGTGCCGGGCAACCCGATCGCCGAACAGATACAGCTCGGGACTTTCTTTTCCCGTGATAAGGATGGCTAGTCGTGAGCGACCGGTTTGCTGTGATCTGGACGCGCACCGGGGAAGGGCCGGTGAAGATGGGTGCCCTGGTTTACACTGGCACCGAGACGCGCTTTTCCTATGAACGTGATTTTGTCGCCACCGGTGGGCACGGTCTATCCATTGCATTGTCACCGGTCTTGTTTGGCACACAGCCGTTTGTGCATCGGTCCGATAGCCTATTTCCGTTGCCTCCGCGCCTGATGGCGTATGTGCCGGGCCATGGTGCGGACAATCTGCAACGCCGGTTGTATACCGGTATGCTGCGGTTACGACCGCCAGGGATGGCGGAAGTACTGGAAACGCAGGAGCAGTTTCCAGGGCGAGCGCCCGCGCTGCTGGAGCCGCCACGCACGCCGTTTGACGAGGATTGGGATATCTTAATGTTGACCGGCCGTGATGGTATCGGCCATCTCGATCTGTTCCGTGACGACCGCGACGCGCTTGCGCACTATGCCGGCGCGGCGCGCACAAAACCCGAATCCTTGGGCGCACGATCGTCGTTGTGGCAGTACTTCACCCATGGCTTGGATCACGATTTCAGCCCCGATGAGATCCGGCATATCGCCGACGCCCTGGGACCGACGCCGTCGGCCGAGGGCATGATCCCGAAACTACTGGTGTCTATTCCCGACGTGCCGCTGTGGGACGGCCGTTTTACCGCGCCCGGTGTGGGCGCCATGGAAAATCATCCTTACCGTGATGTCTTGCTCAAGATCACGCCGCGCGATTACCCCGGTGTGACCTATCTCGAGGCGCTGTGCTACGACGTGCATCGTGAGCTTGGATTTCGCACACCGCGTTACTGGCTGGGGGACTTCGATGGGCTCAACACGCTTGCCGTCGAGCGATTCGACCGGGTGAACGGGTTACCGATTCCGATGGAAAGTATTTTTTCGGTGTTCGCCATGGCGCGTTTAATTAGCCGCCAGAGTGAGCTCAGCATGGAAGAGTTGGGGCGCAATCTTATCCGGCTCGGGCAGCTGGGTATCGATCAAGCAGCAGCGCGCGCCGAGGTGTTCCGACGTTTTGTTGCGGCGCTTTATACCGGTAACGGCGATCTTCATCTCAGGAACCTGTCCTTTCTGGGTAGCGGTGAACACGCGTTGATTTCACCGGTCTACGATCCGGCACCGATGCGGGCGTGGGATCGTCACAATCTATTATCGGCCCTGCCGTTCGATCCCGCGCACCGTTCCGGACTGCGGGCGGCGGTGGCTCGTCTTGGGACGCTATCATTCGGACTCTCGGCCGCCAGTGCAGACCGACTGATTGATGAGATTGAGCAAGGGACCCAGGACTATGTAGAGCGCGTGGAATCATTGACCTTGGTACCGGCAGCAACCCGAAAACGCCTTGCTGACCGCGTTAGACAATTGCGCGCGAAGATGACCACAGTTTCTCCCCATCTATAAAGATCTCTATTTCAAAGACAGGTGTGCATATCACCCCGCGCAAAATACGTCACCCTGTCCTAAGCTAGGAACGGCCAGCGTCAGTTGCATATAAGAATACAGTTATAAACTGGATTATCTATGATCCTTTATAACGACTATACATACCGAAAAATTCTATATTAAAACAGTAAGATACATCGCCCTAGGGCTATAAGACCGCCTCTTGGTATGGCACCGGCCAAGCTGGCATAAATCTTGTATCAAGGCTAAGGAACAGACCCTAGCCGGCGACAAAAAATGCCACAGACCATATTGATACTGGACGATGAGGCCGCCAATGTGACGCTCATGGAGGAGACATTAAGACGTCATCTCCCCAGTGCCGTCAGTGTGTGTTTCACCTCGCCGCGCGAAGCCCTGGCTTGGTGCGCCGTGCACGAGCCCGATTTATGTCTGGTGGATTTTAAGATGCCGGAATTAAGTGGCATAGAATTTACCCGGCGTGCGCGCCAGCAGCCGTGCTTTCAAGGCATACCCGTGGTCATGATTACCGGCATCTCCACGAGCGATGTGCGGCAAAATGCTCTGGCCAACGGCGTCACGGAGTTTCTGAACAAGCCCATCAATCCCGAGGAAGTGGTGGCGCGTTGCCGTAATTTGCTTAATTTGCGCGCAAGCCTCCAAGGCCGGTTCCGGGACAGCGCCGGGCTGGGTGCGGGGATTGCGTCGATTTCGCGCGAAAACCTCACCCGCGAGCAGGAGATCATTGTTCAACGGCTATGTCATTTAAGCCAGGTGCGCGACGAAGAGACCGGCAGCCACATGCACCGCATGGCGGCGATTTCGCAACTGGTGGCGCGTGAGCTGGGTTCAGATAAAGAATTTTGCGACCGCATACTGCTGGCCGCCCCGATGCACGATATCGGCAAGGTCGGCATTCCCGACAAGATACTTCTCAAACCCGGCAAGCTCAACGCCGATGAATGGGAAATCATGAAGTCGCACGCCCATATCGGTTACGAAGTACTCAAAGAGAGCAATTCCATCATTCTTAAAATGGGTGCCGATATCGCCCATTCCCATCACGAGAAATTCAACGGCGAGGGCTATCCGTTACGTCTGAAGGGAGAGAAAATTCCCATGGTGGGAAGGATTGTGGCGGTGGCCGATGTGTTCGATGCTTTAGTGAATAAGCGCCATTACAAGCCAGCCTGGGACTACGGCGACGCGTTTGCCCTGTTGCGGCGCGAAAGCGGAAAGCATTTTGATCCCGCGTGTGTCAATGCCCTGCTTAAACGCATCGATCAGGTAATGGAGATCCAACATACGTTTAGCGAAGACAGTACCCCTCAGCAGCCTGCCCTCGGTTTCGTCAGCAACCTGCGTCATTGATGTTCGTCCGGCCGTGGGCCGACGTTCGATACATCCGTTAGCCCCGCGGTCAATTTTCCTTTTTACTGGTGCTGGCTTCTGGTGTCTGTTTGAACGTATACCATGCGTAACCAATGCGTTCCCGTATGGCGAGGCTGCTCATGCGCATGCCGCGCGCCGAGGGTAGATAACCCAGGAGGCGGGTGTCCTCGCGCCCGAGATGGCTAAAGCCGGTAGCGGCGGGTATCGCAGCGATGCCATAGGCCTGGAACGACCACAGGGCGCGGCGCATGTGCCATGCGTGGGTAACAAGATAGATTTGATTAATACCGGCAGTCTGCAATACCTCGCGGCTGTAGCTGGCATTTTCTAGGGTGTTGCGCGATTTGTCTTCCACGAATTTTACATTGACGCGAAAATCATCCACCAACACGGTGCGCATGAGTTCTGCCTGGGACACGCTTTCCTGATGCGCAGACCCGCCGCTGACCATAATAGGCAGGCCGGTTTTGCGGTGTAGATACGCGGCGTAACGCAGTCTTTCCAAGGTGAACGTATCGACGGTATCGCCTTGATATTCCGGCGCATCGGCACTGCGTCCTGCACCCAGCACCACGATCGCTTGCGCCGTGGTCTTGGCTTCCTTGCCGGGTTCGTACACTGGAAGTGCGTAGGTTTCGATGCCCGTAAGCAATTGGTGGCCGGCCATGGGCAGGCTCAGGGCGACCAGGGCGGCGATACTAAAACTGAGCAGCGCAGCGCCGAGTAAGGGCCATTTTAAATATAGAATAAACCCCAACAGTGCTATCAGGATAACGATCCCGGGCGGGGCAAGTAAGGTACCAAAGAGAGTGGCTATCAAGTCAGTAGTTTCCATAATTTAGAGTCCGCGCGCTTGTTGCTCGGCGTGATAAGAAGATCGCACCAGCGGACCGCTGGCGACGTTGCGGAAGCCCAGGGATTTTCCCAGGGCGGCGAATTGGTCGAATTCCTGCGGCGTTACATAACGTTCCACTTGCAGGTGATGATCGCGGCTCGGTTGTAGATACTGGCCTATGGTGAGCAGGTCGCAATGGTGGGCGCGCAAATCACGCATGACATCGGCGATTTCCTCGTTGGTTTCCCCCAGCCCCACCATTAAGCCCGACTTGGTGGGAATCTGCGGGTGGCGTTCCTTGAAGCCGCGCAGCAGTGCCAGGGAATGGGCGTAGTCCGCGCCCGGGCGCGCTGCGCGATACAGGCGCGGTACGGTTTCGAGATTGTGATTGAACACGTCGGGCGGTGTGTGTTGCATCACGTCCAGGGCGACGTCCATGCGCCCGCGGAAATCCGGCACTAAAATCTCGATGGAGGTGTCGGGGCAATGTTGGCGTATGGCGAGTATGCAGGCATGGAAATGGCCGGCGCCGCCGTCGCGCAAATCGTCCCGATCCACGGATGTAACCACCACGAACTTGAGGCCCATGGCCCCGATGGTGCGCGCAAGGTTCAGCGGCTCGTCCACGTCTAAAGCTTGCGGCCGGCCGTGGGCTACATCACAGAACGGACAGCGCCGGGTGCAGATGGCGCCCATGATCATGAAGGTAGCGGTGCCGTGGCCGAAACATTCGCCGATGTTGGGGCAGGCCGCTTCTTCGCACACGGTGTGCAGGTGATTTTCCCGCAGTATCTGCTTGAGGCGCGCCACCTCCGGAGTATTGGACGCGCGCGCCCGCAGCCACGCCGGTTTCGGCAGGCGCTCGGCGCGTGGCACGATCTTGATGGGTATGCGTGCGGTCTTGGACGCCCCCTTGAGGGGGTTAGGCAGAGACTGCCCGGCCTCGCCCTCACCCGGCCCTTCGGGCCACCCTCTCCCAGGGAGAGAGGGGAGGTCGCCGTGGCCTTGGGCCCTAGATTTAGAACCAGCAACGTCCATGTCATCGTTGTCGCCGTTGTGGGTGGCCATGGAGTGTGCTCGGTATTAAGTGGCTGTAGTGTACCCCAGGTTGTGTCGCAAGCGATCCACCAGGATCGCATCCATTTGCGTCGTATTTTGCGCGATATTGGCCTTAGGCAACAGGCTGGCGAGATCAACGGTTTTAAGTCCCGCATAGCCGCAGGGGTCGATGTGCTCGAACGGACCCAGGTCCATGGCCACATTAAGAGATAGGCCATGGTAACTGGCGCCGCGCCGTACCCGCAAGCCGAGCTGGGCGATCTTGTGCCCGTTCACGTACACGCCCGGCGCACCGGCGCGGCGTTGGGCCTGTAGGCCGTGATGTTCAAGCACGTCCACGATAGTTTGTTCCAAGGCGTCAACCAGGGTTTTGACCCCCCAGGCACGCCGGCGCAGGTCCATCAAGACATAGGCCACACGTTGGCCGGGGCCGTGGTAGGTGATATCCCCACCGCGGTCGGTACGGATGATCGGGATGCCGGTGGGATTGTCGAACGCGCCGTGTTTGGCGTTGAAGCCCAAGGTGTATACCGGCGGATGTTGCAGTAGCCAGATCTCGTCTAGGGTGTCGGCGCCGCGCCGATCGGTAAAATCTTGCATGGCCTGCAAAGTCGGGGCGTAATCCACCTGCCCTAGGTTCTGGATGATCACTGTATCCGGAGTAGGGGCATGTCCTGGCATGGCAGTTAGAGTGCGAACAGTACTTGCGCGCAATCGGATAGATTCTGGTAAATGGCGTCGAGTTGACCGTAACTCGATGCGGTAATGGTCAGGGTGACGGCCATATAGCGGTTGGCATTGCTCATGCGTGTGCGTACCGCGTGTACCTCTTCTGATGGCACATGCCGACGCACGATATCTACTATCAACGCCTCAAAGTCCGCGTCGTGTTTGCCCATGGCCTTGATGTCCAGGCGGCTGGGAAAGGTGAGCGCGCGGTCTTGGCCCGGGGTGGGCGGCATGGCTTCAGTCTACCTGGCCGGCGCGGAATGCGCGTTTGTAGTCTTGATATAAGGCGTGCATGCGCCCATGGACCGGGCCGGGTTGGCCCTTGCCCACGGGCTTGTCGTCGATGCGTACGATGGGCATGATCTCCTTGGTCGAACTCGTGAGCCATACTTCATCCGCTGTGCGCAAACCTGCTTCGGTGATGGTGTTCTCGACGCACGGGATACCCTGGGCATGGGCCAGTTCTACCACCAGGTCGCGGGTGATACCCGGCAGGATGTAGGGTCCCTTGGGCGGCGTCACCAGTTTGCCGGCGGTTACGATAAAAATATTGCTGGCCGCGCCTTCGGTCATGATGCCATCGCGTATCAGTATGGCCTCGGCGGCCCCGCGCTCCAGGCCGTACTGGCGCAGCATGACATTGGGCAGCAGGGAAATGGCCTTGATGTCGCAACGCGACCAGCGCAGGTCCGGTACCGTGATGGCGCTCACCCCTTTTTGCAATTGCGCCGGCTCGGGGTATACCAGGGGCTGGGCGTAGGCGAATACAGTAGCTGCTACGTCCCGCGGGTAAGCATGATCGCGCGGCGCCACGCCACGGGTAACTTGCAGATACACTGACATATCGCTATTACCATCCCCTGGATTCTCGCGCACCACTTGCTCTAACACTTGGGCCCACTGCCCAGGGTCCATGGGTGGGCGCAGACCGATGGCGGCCAGGCTCATGTCCAGGCGCTGGAGATGGTGCGGTAGCCGAAACAGCCGGCCGCCATATACTGGTATTACCTCATATACCCCGTCGCCGAAAATAAATCCGCGATCGAATACAGATATGGTGGCCGCTGCGGCGGGCAGGTATTGGCCATTAAGGTAGACGCGCTGAGGGATATTCATGGAGGCCAGTTGGGGTAGTGGTGAGGGGTGCCGGCGACGGAAAGGTGATTAAGTGCTAGGCATTTTACCTCAAAAATCGGCGGAAAACCTGG
>JANOTM010000315.1:0-8414 GCA_031416355.1 Gammaproteobacteria bacterium | reverse complement strand
GGAAAGAGAAAAGATACCCGTGAGTTTTTCTTTTCTCTTGTATCTTTTCTCTTTCCTCTGCCTTTAGCTTACCAACTAGTTACATCATCCAACGACGGTTCATTCACATTCGGCTTGGGCTGCTTGCCTTCCTTCTTGAGCGGATTGTCTGCGCGTATGAGTTCGTCCTCGTGGATCTTCATGTGGGTCTTGCGCCGCGGTAAGTAATGATTCGCCGGTTTGGTGCCCCATTCCGGCATGAGCGCGTAGCCGCCGCTTTCGCGTATGGCGATGGACACCTCGGAGTCGGGGTCGTGCACGTCACCGTACAGGCGCGCGCTCGTGGGACACGCCAGCACACAGGCGGGTTTTCTTTCGCTCTCTGGCAAGGCGGTGTCGTAGATACGGTCCACGCACAAGGTGCACTTCTTCATGACCTTCTGGTGCTCATCGATTTCACGCGCGCCATAGGGGCAGGCCCAGGAACAATATTTACAACCTATGCATTTGTCGTAATCCACCAACACGATGCCGTCTTCGGGGCGCTTATAACTGGCGCCGGTTGGGCACACCGGTACGCACGGCGGCTCCTCGCAATGCAGACAGGATTTGGGAAAGTGTATGGTCTCGGTGGCGGGGAACTCACCGCACTCGTACGTTTGCACGCGGTTGAAAAACGTGCCGGTGGGGTCCTCGCCATAAGGGCGGTCATCGGACAACGATCCCGCGCTGCCCGAGGTGTTCCATTCCTTGCAACTCGTGACGCAGGCGTGACAACCCACGCACACGTTGAGATCGATTACCAAAGCCAGTTGTGTCATGCGTTTACTCGACTTGAAGTTCTAAGAGCGCCTAACAAAATGAGCGGACCTCGCTTCATGCCCCCGCCCTCACCCCTGCCCCTCTCCCCCAGGAGAGGGGTTTAAGCCCTTCTCCCTCTGGGAGAAGGGGTGGGCGACCGCCAGGGATGGCGGGAGGTAGAGCAATGCAGGAGCAATTGCCGGGATGAGGGGCAGTCCATGTGCGTTTCATTTTATTAGACGCCCTCAAAGATAATTAAACCGCCGCACACCAGCCCGCGCTATTTCTTCTTCCCCGCAAAATAAGCAAGCCAGGACTTGCGTTTGACCGCGCCCGGCACCGGCTTAAGGGCGGGGAATTGCGGATAGCTCACCTGCTCTTCCGACGCGTCGGCCTTGTATATGCGCACGCGCACGTCGTACCACGCCGCCTGGCCGGTAACCGGATCGGAGTTGGATAAATGCTCGCCCGCGTAGGTGGGCGGCAGTTCCTCGGAAATCAAATGGTTCAACAGAAAACCCTTGCGCGCCTCGTTCGCCGTGGGCGCAAGATTCCAGGCACCCGCCGCCTTGCCTATGGAATTCCAAGTCCACACCGTGCCTGGCTCCACTGCCTCGCTGTAACGGCACATACAACGCACTTTACCCCAGTGGGATTGGGCCCACATCCAATCGCCGTCGGCGATGCCTTGTTGGCGCGCGGTAAGCGGGTTAACGAACATGTAATTGTGCGTATGGATTTGCCGCAGCCAGGCATTTTGCGAGTCCCAAGAATGATACATGGCCATGGGCCGTTGGGTGATGGCGCTGAGGGGATATAGCTTGCGATCGATAAGCTGGGTCTCCAGCGGCTCGTAATAAAACGGCAACGGATCGAAGTAGGTCTCTATGCGTCGGCGCAAATGCACCGGCGGTTGCTTACCCTGGGTCTTGCCCTGGGCCGCGAGACGGAACTGTTGCAGCACGTCGGAATAGATATGGATCAGGATAGGCTCGGCATAGCGCGTCAGGCGATGGCGTTGCGCCCATTCGAGATAACCCTTGTTCCAGTTGCGCATGTACTGAAACGATTTGGGCAGCTCATAGTGATACAGGCAATTGTTTTTTTCATACATCTCCCATTGGCGCGGATTGGGTTCGCCCTTCATGAACTTTTCGCCGCCCTTGCCGCGCCAGCCGGCGAGGAAACCGATGCCGGAGCCAGGCTCGGTTTCGTAATTGATAATAAAATCCGGGTAATCGCGGTACTTGCGCGCGCCCTTGGCATCCACGAACACCGGCAGCCGCAGGCGGGCCCCCAATTCGATCAGCACTTCTTGAAACGGCTTGCACTGGCCGGTGGGCGGCACCACCGGGATGCGCACCGAATCCATGGGCCCGTCGAACTCGGAGATCGGCCGGTCGAGCATACTCATGACATCGTGGCGTTCGAGATACGTGGTATCGGGCAACACCAGGTCGGCGTAGGACACCATCTCCGATTGGAACGCGTCGCACACGATAATAAACGGGATCTTAAACTCGCCGTTTTCGTCTTTATCGTTGAGCATCTTGCGCGCCTCCACCGTGTTCATGGACGAATTCCACGCCATGTTCGCCATAAAAATCATTAGGGTGTCGAGCTTGTACGGGTCGCCGCGCCAGGCATTGGTGATGACGTTGTGCATGAGGCCATGCACCGCCAGCGGGTACTCCCAGGAAAACGCCTTGTCGATGCGCACCGGTGTGCCGTCTTTGTCCACGAACAAATCGTCCGGGTCCGCCGGCCAACCCAGGGCCATGCCGCCCAAAGGGGTGTTGGGCTTGACCCCTTCCGGGCCGTTGGGGGTCTTGGCACACGGCGGAATCGGCCGCGGGAACGGCGCCTTGTGACGGAAACCGCCGGGCCGGTCGATGGTGCCGAGCAGGCTCATCAGAATCGACAGGGAACGGATGGTATGGAAACCATTGGAGTGCGCCGCCAGCCCACGCATGGCATGGAAAGCCACCGGATTGCCGGTGACGAATTCGTGATCCTTGCCCCAGATATCGGTCCAAGCGATGGGCAACTCGATCTTCTGGTCGCGCGCGGTAATACCCATTTCATAGGCCAGACGCTTGATGGTCTCCACCGGTATGCCGGTGACGCCGCTGGCCCACTCGGGGGTATAGCTCTTGACCCTATCCACCAGTAATTGAAACGCCGGTTTCACCTTGGTGCCATCCTGCAGGGTGAATTCACCTAATAAATAGGGATCGGCGCCGTCGGTGTGGGTGATCACGGCCTTGTCGGTGTGACGGTCCCACCATATTTTATTCTGCGGATCGAAGCAGCCTTCTTCCACCGGTACTTCGGCGCGCACGAACATGCCGAATTCGCTGCTATCACCGCTCTGGTTCACCAGCTGTGCCGAATTGCTGTAACGCACCAGGAACTCGCGGTCGTACAGGCCCTGATTGATAATCTCGTGGGTCAGCGCCAAAAACAGCGCGCCGTCGGTGCCGGGCTTGATCGGCACCCACTCGTCGGCGATGGCGGAGTAACCGGTGCGCACCGGATTGATGGAAATAAAGCGTCCGCCCTTGCGCTTGAATTTGGAGATGGCAATTTTTAGCGGGTTGGAGTGATGATCCTCAGCGGTGCCTATCATAATAAACAGCTTGGAGCGATCCAGGTCGGGGCCGCCGAATTCCCAAAACGACCCGCCTATGGTGTAGATCATGCCGGCCGCCATGTTGACCGAGCAAAAACCGCCATGGGCGGCATAGTTGGGTGTACCGAATTGGCGCGCGAACAGGCCAGTGAGCGCCTGCATCTGATCGCGGCCGGTGAACAGGGCGAATTTTTTTGGGTCCGTGGCGCGGATTTTTTTCAGGCGCTCTTCCATGATGCCGAACGCCTCGTCCCAGGAAATCGGCTCGAATTCATTGGCGCCGCGATCCGAGCCGGGCTTGCGTCGCAGGGGCGTGGTCAGGCGCGCCGGCGAGTATTGCTTCATGATGCCGGACGCGCCCTTGGCGCAGATCACACCTTTATTCAGCGGGTGGTCGGGGTTGCCCTCGATATAGCGTACTTCCCCATCGCGCAGCGTCACGCGTATACCGCAGCGGCAGGCGCACATATAGCAGGTGGTATTTTTCTGCTCCACCCGTGCCGCGGCCACAGGCTGGATATTGATGCGTTGCATGCAAGAACCCTTAGATATCAGTCGCTGCACATTACGCGCATCCCCGGCCTGGGGCCAATTAGCATTACTAACGGGTATATAAGTTAATACTAATACTTATATATTCCGGCTCTAACTTACTGATGGTAGATAGAAAGTTCTCTTTCTTAAGCGGATATTTAGGAGGGATTTTTACGTGTAAGCCTAGGGCAAAAATAAGCGCCATGTCTGGCTCACCGCAGCGACCAGCACTGCGGTGAGCCAGACATGGCACAACCAGTGTCGGATGGTAGGCAGCTTCATAGTCAATGTAGGGCGGTTAGGCACGTCATTTGTGCCGTAACCCGCCGGATGTGCCAGCGGGCACACTATAAAGAATGCTTGTGTTGCTGCGCAACGCTGGCGGGTTACGCAAACTACGCTAACCCGCCCTACATTTAAATATAAGTAAGTGCCATTCCAGCTCGTATCGTTACTTCTTTTTAAGCATAAAACTATATTCACCCGCGGATTCCGATGACTCCAGCAATTCGTTACCGGTCTGTTTGGCAAACGCCTGAAAGTCTTTCACCGCCCCTGGGTCCGTGGAAACCACCTTCAGTATCTGACCAGTAGTAATTTCGTTAAGCGCCTTTTTGGCGCGCAGTATGGGTAATGGGCAATTAAGACCGCGGGCGTCGAGTTCTTTGTTGGCTTGCATGTTGGTTTCCTCTCGGTTGTTGTGGGCTACAGAGTCGCACGGTGGGTTGCGGGAAGGTGTCCGGCGACATAGCCACCTTGCCCCTGGAAATACTCCATAAACAATTCGGCGAATTCCGGTACCACCGAATCGACGACTGACGGTCGCGCCAGCACTGCGCTACGGTATGTGGCAAGCCGCGGGCGTGTGGCATAAAGATCCAGATCGACATCGCGCTCCATGACGGCAAACCGCATCAACACCGGCGCCAGACTCGCGTCCACCAGCGCAAAATCCGCACCATTGAAATACGGGCCAGCACTCAGCTGACGCTCGAGCTGTTCCAAACCGGCATCGACCCGTTCACGCGCGGCGGCGAAACTCGCCGTGGTATCGGCCAGGCAGAGTTGATATTGGTTTTGCGTCAAGACCGAGGCGAACTCTATCCAAGCGCGGTTGTGTGCGCGCTGCAGCGGATCCGCCGGATGCAGGCGGGGTGCATATACCTCATCCAGATATTCGTTGATAACGGCGGATTCGAAAATCGTGGCAGCGCCGACGCGCAATACCGGAACCTTGCCCAGGGGCGAGATCGCTTTAAACCACGCTGGGCGCGCGGCCAGATCGATATAGGTGATATCGTAGTCCACGCCCTTCTCGCGCAGTGCGATCACCGTGCGCTGGACAAATGGACAAAGCTTGAAGCTGATCAACTGCAGTTTAACGCTACCCATCGCTCCTCCGTGCCACCTTCTGAAAGATGATGATCATTGTCCTCTCCTTACAAATTCGGGAACCTCTAAAAATCGCTTCTCATGTAGGTTGGGTCAAGCCGGCCGCTCCAGCACATCCATGTGCTTCGCGGCACTTGGACTTCCTGTCCATCGCGCCCGCGCGCGGACCCAACAAAATCATATTGTTCGGCGGGTTTCGCTTCGCTCCACCCACCCTACTTTTGGATGATTAGAGGTTCCCTTCAATAGCAAGTACGTAAGAATAGTAATAGCAATGACTCCCCTACGCGACACCTTGCCCTGTGCACACCCCGCGCAAAACAATACTCACAGTTCTTAGCTCTTGTGCGTCCAGCATTATTCATACCAACCGTACGGTATGAATACATTGGAAAAAATGCAAGCGCATTATGCAGTCTTGCGCCGTGCCGTTATCTGCAATCCGGCGACATAGTCGCGCAGCTGCTGCATACACATTCTATAAGCCTTTACCGACTGCATGTTTTTGGCCACGCCCACGCAACCCTCCCACGACGAAACGATGAATAACGCCGCCGCCTTGGTGTCCACCTCACGTCCGATACGGCCCTGTTGCTGGGCGCGCCGCAGGGCATCGGCAAAAGTATCCTGCCATACCTTGAGTATCACCAGCAGCCGGTTTTTGAATGCCTCATCCAACGGGCTCATTTCCTGCATAAGATTATTGAGCGGGCAGCCTAGGCGCACGCTTTCAAGATCGGTCCTATCGGCCTTGCGCCCGATAATCTCGAGCAAGGTGTCGAACGGATCGTCGCTCTCGCGCAGCGGATCGAACAGCATGGCCTGCATGCCGGCACGTATAATCTCATCCACCACCGCCAGGCCGAGATCCTGTTTCGCCGGAAAATGGTGGTAGAGGGCGCCTTTGGTGAGGCCAGTCTTGGCCAGGATATTGGCAATACTGGCGGCTTGGTAACCCTGGCGGTGGATCTCGCAAAATGCGGCATCCAAAATGGTATCGCGTGTGGTGTCGGGTTGTTTGGTGGCCATAGACATAGTACATACCGATCGGTATGCAATGTCAAGCAGGGTATTGTCTTAGAGTAATTCCAGACGCGGCGCGTTTATGGGTGGATATCCGGATAATCATTCAGCGCCGAGCGCACATATACCAGGGCCCCAAGGTCAGTGCGGATGGAGGGGTGCTGGGTGTGGCTCTGGGCCCCATGAAAATCCCCGGCGCGCAACACCATGTCACCGAGGATGATCTCGCCTTCCAATACCAGGCACTCTTCATAGCCGTGGTGGTGGTGCGCGGGCATACTCGCTCCGGCTTGGGCGCGCACCAGAAAGGATTTGGTGCCACTGCGGGTATCGTAAGTCAGCAGTTTAATTTCCAGCGCTGGTGCGACCGATTCCCATCCGGCGTCGACGCGCAAGGTCAAAAAACCTGGTTGTGGCTGGTGGATGCGTTCCAGCACCTTGGCACGCAGGTCGGCCGGCGGTGTCAGCGGCGTCAGGTTTTGCAGGAATTGGTCCATGATTGTAGGATCCAGTGGCGTTGCATCCGCCGGTGGTTTGCGCTGCGTCATAGGCCGTACTCCGCCAGTTTCGGGTCTTGCAATAGGGATTTCAATAGTTGCATCGCTTTGCGCAGGCCGGTCTTCACGCTGCCCAGGGGCATGCCGGTATGCACGGCAATCTCCTGATGGGTCATGCCTTTGAAAAAGGCCAGAGCCAGCAGCATCTGCTGGCTCTTGTTTAAGGTGGCGAGGGCACGGTGCAGGCGGCTTTTTTGCTCCACAACTAATAGTAAATCCAGCGGGCTACGGTCTTCGCAAAATAGATCGGGTTGTAAATCATGCGGTTCCGCATGGGTTTCGGCCGGTTCCCGGCGGCGTAGACTATCCAGGGCGCGGCTGCGGCAGATGGTGAGCAGCCAAGTAAGCACCGTGCCGCGCGCGGAATCGTAACGCTGCGCCTGTTGCCATATCTGAAAATACACGTCGGATACTACCTCCTCCGCCGCCTGGCTTAGCCCGGTAATGCGCAGCGCCAGGGCATAGACGCGGCCGGCGGTGGCATCATAAATCTCCCCCAGGGCGGCTTCATCCCGGACTATCATGCGCGCGATGAGATCGCCATACAGGGCGCGTCCCACCTGCGCGGCGTTGTCCACTACACCTGTCACCCCATCCCCTCCCGCAGCTGTGCACAATTTGTAGGGTACGCCGGCGTGTTTCGCCGCCGCCTCGCTCGCAGGTAAAACACCATCATGAATTGTAGGCACCCTGTCCTCCCAGCGCTGAACAGATTCTACACTTCCCAACCAGACTATGGCGACTTATCTAGGTATACGCAGCCGCAAGGAATTTGGATTTACTTAAATAACAAATAATAGACATCACATTCCCGCATACCCACATCCAAACCTCCACCGATTCCGTATATCAAAGTGATGCAAGCGTTTTCACCCGGTGCTCTCTCGCACTCACCAGGCGCGACGTCCATCCAACCCACCCATATCTTTAGGAGGCAGCATGAAACTTCGTCAATTTACCCTGGCCCTGGCGGTCGCCGCCACGGTGCTCGTGCCCGGGGGCCATACCCAGGCATCCAGTCACCGGGAGGCGCCGTTCGTGACCGAACACCCCAAGGTCGACGCCACTGATTTCTATATGTTCCGCAGTTACGAGCCCGGGCGCGACGGTTACGTTACCCTCATCGCCAATTATATTCCCCTGCAAGACCCCTACGGCGGGCCCAATTACTTCACCATGGATCCAGAGGCGCTGTATGAAATCCATGTGGACAACAATGGAGACGCCAGAGAGGACCTGACCTTTCAGTTCCGCTTCAATAATACCTTAAAGGACACCCAGCTCACCGTGGGCGGCAAAAAGGTCTCTATCCCTATTATTAACTCTGGGGCCATCTCCGCCGGCAATACCGCCAATCTTAATGTCACCGAAAGCTATAAGGTGACCTTGGTGCGGGGCAATCGCCGTAGCGGCCAGCGTATCGCCGTCACCAACGCCGACACCGGTGGCAGTAGTTTTGCCAAACCGGTGGATAACATCGGCAATAAATCCATACC
>JANOTM010000314.1:0-1809 GCA_031416355.1 Gammaproteobacteria bacterium | reverse complement strand
CGCGGCCAGCGCTGGCGCAATAATAGAAAGGCCGCCTGGCCGGCGCGTTCCATCAACTCCGCGGCGCCCATACCCTGCGCAATAGCACGGCGATCGGCTACGTGTATCTGGACGGCATAATAAAGCGCCTGGGGAAGCGGCATGGCGTTACCTGAACGGTGTTTGGCTATATGATAGAGCCATATGCACGCTACACAAAGGCAATGACGGATTTTTCCCACCTGGCGGTCGAAATAAAATCCTGGGGACGCGAACTGGGTTTTCAGGCCGTGGGCATCAGCGATATCGATCTTAGCCTGGCGGAACAGCGCCTGCTCAACTGGCTGGCGCGCCAACATCACGGCGAGATGGCTTATATGGCGCGCCACGGCACTCGCCGCAGCCGTCCGCAGGAACTGGTGCCCGGCACGCTGCGGGTCATATGCGTGCGTCTGGATTATCTGCCGCGTGACGCCGCCCCCATGGAATCGCTGCTGGCGCAACCACAGCGCGCCTACATCGCGCGTTACGCCCTGGGCCGCGATTACCATAAGGTGATGCGGCGCAAACTCCAGCAACTGGCGGATCGCATCGAACACACCACCGGGCCGTTCGGCTACCGCGCCTACACCGACAGCGCACCGGTCATGGAAAAACCCTTGGCGCAAAAGGCCGGCCTAGGATGGGTGGGCAAACACACCAATCTCCTGCACACGCAGGCCGGCTCGTGGTTTTTTCTCGGCGAGCTTTACACCGATCTGCCCCTGCCGGTGGATGCACCGGCCACGGACCATTGCGGCACCTGCCATGCCTGCATGGACGTGTGCCCCACCCAGGCCATCATCGCGCCCTATGAACTGGACGCGCGCCGCTGCATTTCCTATCTCACCATCGAATTGCACGGCTCCATCCCAGTGGAATTCCGGCCGCTGCTGGGCAACCGTATATATGGATGCGACGACTGCCAGATGGTCTGCCCTTGGAACCGGTTTGCGCAATACACTCGCGCACCGGACTTCGCGCCGCGCCACGGGCTGGATGCGCCGGCGTTAATAGAGTTGTTCGCCTGGAGCGAAACCGAATTTCTGCGCAAAACCGAAGGCTCGGCCATACGACGCCTTGGCCATGAGCGCTGGCTGCGGAATATTGCCGTGGCTTTGGGCAACGCGCCGCCGGAAGCGGGCATTGTGTCGGCCCTCATGGCGCGTGCGGAGCATGCTTCGGAAGTGGTGCGCGAACACGTGCGGTGGGCGTTGGAGCGTCAGCATCCATAGGTAAGATGTGTCGCACACTGAAAGAACATCTAATCTATTGGGGCCAACATGCGCCAAAGTTCCTGAAAAACTGGTAGCGCAGGGGCACCATACCCCCGCGCTTTCCCAAAATCAGCAGCATTCCCTTGCTGCAAATAGGCGCCTGACTATTACAGTCTCCCATCAACGCTTCACTATCTCCCACTCATGGAGTGATGGTGAACACTCCCGCGCCGCAGCCCGTGCCGCCGGACGTGGTGACACAAACCGGTCCAGTGGTCGCGCCGCTGGGGACAAAAGCAAACGCGTACGTGTCACCCGCATTCTGGAACACCGTTGCCTTCACGCCATTAAATGTGATGCTGCTGGTGCCGGTCAAGTTGACGCCCTGGATGACGACATAGGTATTTGTCGGTCCGCTGGCGGGGCTGAAGGAGGCGATGGTGGGGGATGGAATAACGGTAAATACCCCCGCGCCGCAGCCCGTGCCGCCGGACGTGGTGACACAAACCGGTCCAGTGGTCGCGCCGCTGGGGACAAAAGCAAACGCGTACGTGTCACCCGCATTCTGGAACAC
>JANOTM010000313.1:0-9783 GCA_031416355.1 Gammaproteobacteria bacterium | reverse complement strand
AAAGGTTTAAAGCACTGGCGCTATGACCTGCTGGCCGGCCTGCAGGTTGCCTTGGTGTCGTTGCCGCTGTCATTGGGAATCGCAATTGCCTCCGGCGCGCCACCGGTCACGGGGCTCATCTCGGCGATCATCGCTGGACTGATCTTCCCGTTCCTGGGCGGCGCCTACGTCACTATCAGCGGACCGGCGGCGGGGCTCGCTCCGGCGCTGCTCGGCGGCATAATCCTGCTCGGCGGCGGCGATCTCGCGGTGGGGTATCCGCTGCTGCTGGTGGCGATCTGCTTCACTGGTCTGGTGCAGATCGTGCTGGCCCTATTCAAGGCCGGGCGTTTCGCATTGTTTCTTCCAGTGACGGTGGTCGAGGCGATGCTGGCGGCGATCGGCATCATGATTATCGTCAAGCAGATACCGGCACTGCTGGGCGATTTCGTGCCACCCACGAAGAGCATGCTGGCGACGATTGCGAATCTACCTGAAAGCTTTCTCAGGATCGATCCGGCGGTAGCGGTGGTCGGCGGCGTCTGTCTATTTCTTATGTTCTACCTTAATCGCACGCGCTATGTTTGGTTGCGGCGCATCCCGGCGCCGCTGTCGGTAGCGGGCATCGGTATCGGGCTCGGCTACTTGTTGCAGCTCGATCTGAAGTTCCTGATCGCCATGCCGCTAGACATTATCGAGGGTGGTATCACCTTGCCGGCCTTCGACACAGCGTGGAACCGTCCCGATCTATGGTGGAGCGTGCTGCTGGTGGTGATCACGCTCACGATCATCGACGGCATCGAGTCGCTCGCGACCATCGCCGCGGTGGACAAGATAGACCCCTACCAGCGTAAATCGGACCCCAACGTGACGCTGCGCGCCATGGGTGTGTCGAACATGCTATCGAGCATCTTCGGCGGGCTGACCATCATTCCCGGCGGAGTCAAGAGCCGTGTCAACATTGACGCCGGCGGACGCACGTTGTGGGCCAACTTCTACAATGCAGTGTTCCTGATCGTGTTTCTGTTCCTCGCCAAGGATTTGATCAGTCTCATCCCGCTCGCGGCCATCGGCGCGATTCTGGTTTACGTCGGCTGGCGGCTGTGCGAGTTCCGCGTGTTCCACAAGACCTTCGCCATCGGGCGCGACCAGATCGTCATTTTCGTGGCGACGATTACGGCGATTCTCGTCACCGATCTATTATTCGGGATACTTATCGGGGTCGCGGCGGAGATCGCTTTGCTCGTATACCTGCTTACACCGTCGCTGCGCGCGGTGTTGACCGGGCGGTTCACTTTTGCTCAATCGTTACGGTTGTTATGGACCAATCTCGCTGGATTATTCCGTAGCCCGGTAATTAAGGTTAAAATGGAGGAGCGCGCGCAAGGTCCGCACTACCGTATTTCGTTCGGCTCAATCGTATGTTTCAATCTATTGTCGCTCGACAAGGTGCTAGTTGCGATCCCGCCTGGCGCAGGTATCACGCTCGCCGTCACTGAATCCAGCCGCATCATCGACCACACCGCAATGGAGTACTTGCATCAGTTCCAAGAGGCGTGCCTGCATGCGGGTCGGCCGTTCGAGATACTCGGCCTCGAAAATTTCTATCAGTTCACTACCCATCCCTTGTCGGCGCGCATGCATGACGCCAAGCTCGTCAAAGAAAAGACACGGGTGTCGGTGCGCGAACGGCAAATGGCCGAGGTGGCGCGGCGTTATGACTTGCAGTTTACACCGGCCACAGTAGGTACGCTCAACAGCCACGACTTCGTATACTTGCGCCGTGGGAGTAACCGTCAAGAGAGCAACGTAATGACCGGTGTCTATCGGGATTGCCAGGTCAAACTCTTCGATTACAGCCACACCGCCGCCCCGGATTACTACGCGGAGCACCGCCATACACTCATTTTTCTGCAGCGTCTGGAGGCACACGAGGTGCAATTGCCCAATCTTGCGATTACGCCCGGAGACTATCTTGAGCGTTACCTGGTGGAGTATCAGGAGGTGGATCTGACGGGCCGCCCGGCACTCGCCTCGCACTACCGCTTTTACGCGCAAGATCCGGCACGGGCGCTTGCTTTTGTCGGTACAAAGTTTGAGCAGACGCTGCGCGATCACCCGGGCTTCTATGTCGAGATTCGCGACAACGTCTTACTTGCCTTCCACCCCGATCAGGAACTCGAATCGCCCGCGGCGATCAAGTCGCTGCTCGCTTTCGCCGAGCCAGCGTGTAGTGCGTGTAAACCGGCAGGCTCGCCGTGAGGCTGCCGCCGCGCTCAGCCGCGCGTGCGGTTACCGGTGGCTATGGGTTGCGGAATAGTGATGAGATTCGCTCCCTCGCCCAACACGAACTCCTTGAAAGCCTGAGCCGCGGCGGAAAAGCGCTTTCCCTCCCGATGTACGACGTACCAGTCCTTGAGGATGGGAAAGCCTTCCACATTCAGCACCGCCAGCCGCTCCAGCTTAAATTCCATTTCCAGGGTATGTAGCGATACGATACCGAGCCCGAGCCCGGCCATCACGGCGTGTTTGATGGCTTCGTTGCGGCTCATCTCCATGGTGGTGGCCATGGTCTGGCCACGTTGCTCCAGAAAACGCTCGATGGCGTTGCGCGTGCCCGATCCCTTTTCGCGCACGATAAAGCTCTCTTGCAGAAGTCTGTGCAATGGAATTGGACCGCTATGGATCAAGGGATGGTCAGGGCGCGCGATGACCACCAGCGGGTTACTCATGAACAAGTTAGCCACCAGGGACATTCCCGCCGGCGGGTTGCCCATAATTGCCATGTCGGGAATATTGTCCGCCAATTGCCGCAGGATCGTTTCCCGATTAGTTACGTTGAGATTAACGGTAATCCCGGCGTGTTGCTTGCAGAATGCCGCCAGCAGGTAGGGGGCAAAATATTTTGCCGTGCTGGTCACGGCGATGTCGAGGTTGCCGCGCTGGATGCCCTTCATTTCCTCCAACACCGTGCGGATATCGGTGAACTGCTGGGCGATGGTGCGGCTGAACGCATACATTTCGCGCCCCGCCGCGGTGAGAAAAATCTTTTTACCC
Organism: Gammaproteobacteria bacterium; assembly: GCA_031416355.1. GTDB lineage: Bacteria > Pseudomonadota > Gammaproteobacteria > Acidiferrobacterales > UBA6901 > JANNJF01. The sequence goes on along the minus strand of JANOTM010000313.1, from coordinate 6,747 downwards.
AGGTGCTCGAACAGCGGCATGCCCACTTCGCCCTCGAGTTGTTTGATTTGAGTGGAAACCGCGGGCTGAGTCAGGTATAACTCCTCCGAGGCGCGGGTAAAACTTGAATTACGGGCGACCGCTTCGAGCAATTTGAGCTGCCGAAAAGTGAAATTCTTCATCTTTCCTCCTGCTTACGTAACCCGGTTTTCGCCACCACGGCGACCACCTTCAATCATACATAATAATGTATGATTACAATAATAACTATTAATTATTAATTATGGTGATAGTTACCTATAGTCTTTCTCATTAACTGCTAAAGCTTGGGCATCCGAGCAAATTCGTTGAAGGGTAGCTTCATGTTTGATTATGGTTTTCTGCTGACAGGAGAGAATGATGAGTGAAAAAAAGTTTAGCGCGGGTGTTAAGGCATATCGGCAGAACTACTGGATGCCCGATTATGTGCCCCTAGATACCGATATCCTGGCTTGTTTCAAGATTACCCCGCAAGCGGGCGTGGATCGTGAAGAAGTCGCCGCTGCCGTGGCTGCCGAATCCTCTACCGGTACATGGACCACGGTGTGGACCGATCTGTTGACCGACATGGATTACTACAAGGGCCGTGCCTATCGCATCGAGGACGTGCCTGGCGACGATACCTGTTTCTATGCCTTCGTTGCTTATCCGATCGACTTGTTCGAAGAGGGTTCGGTGGTCAACGTGTTCACCTCCCTGGTGGGTAACGTGTTCGGCTTCAAGGCCCTGCGCGCCCTGCGTCTGGAAGACGTGCGCTTCCCCATTGCGTATGTGAAAACCTGCGGCGGCCCACCTAACGGTATTCAGGTTGAGCGCGACAAGATGAACAAGTACGGCCGTCCACTCTTGGGCTGCACCATTAAGCCCAAGCTCGGCCTGTCCGCCAAGAACTACGGGCGCGCGGTGTACGAGGTTCTGCGTGGTGGCCTGGACTTTACCAAGGACGACGAGAACATCAACAGCCAGCCGTTCATGCGCTGGCGTGACCGCTTTCTGTTTGTGCAGGATGCAACGCTGAGCGCCCAGGCCGAAACCGGCGAGCGTAAGGGTCACTATCTGAATGTGACCGCACCGACCTTCGAACAGATGATAGAGCGTGCCGAGTATGCCAAAGAGATCGGCGCAGTCATCATCATGCACGACTACATCACCGGCGGCTTTACCGCCAATACCAGTCTGGCCAATTGGTGCCGCAAGAACGGGCTGTTGCTGCACATACACCGCGCCATGCACGCCGTGATCGACCGCAACCCGCACCACGGTATTCACTTCCGCGTGCTGGCCAAGATACTGCGTCTGTCCGGCGGCGACCATCTGCACTCCGGCACCGTGGTCGGTAAGCTGGAAGGTGACCGTGCGCCGACCCTGGGCTTTGTCGACTTGATGCGTGAGTCCTTCATTCCCGAAGACCGCTCGCGCGGCGTCTTTTTCGACCAGGACTGGGGTTCCATGCCCGGCGTATTCCCGGTCGCTTCCGGCGGTATCCACGTCTGGCACATGCCGGCCTTGGTGAACATCTTCGGCGATGACTCGATTCTGCAATTCGGTGGCGGAACACTTGGCCATCCCTGGGGTAACGCCGCGGGTGCCGCCGCCAACCGCGTCGCGCTGGAAGCCTGCGTCGAAGCGCGCAACGAAGGCCGCGAAATCGAAAAAGAAGGCAAGGAAATTCTCGCCCATGCCGCCAAGGATAGCCCAGAGTTGAAAATCGCGATGGAGACTTGGAAAGAGATCAAGTTCGAGTTCGATACCGTGGACAAACTGGACGTGGTAAACCGTTAATCCTAAGGCCGCTAACCCGACTAATCCCGAGCGCGGACTAGCGACCCGCTAAACGTTAAAGGAAAGAAAATGGCTGACATTCAAGATTATAACTCGACTCCCAAGTACGAAACCTTCTCGTATTTACCGGCCATGTCGCCGGAAAAAATGCGCCGCCAGATCGCCTACATCGTGAGCAAGGGCTGGAACCCCGGTATCGAGCACGTCGAGCCCGCGCGCGCCTTCAGCTACTACTGGTACATGTGGAAGCTGCCCATGTTCGGCGAGCAATCGGTGGACACCATCATCACCGAGCTGGAAGCCTGCCACCGCGCGCACCCCAACAACCACGTGCGTCTGATCGGCTACGACAACTACTCCCAGAGCCAGGGCAGCTCTTTTGTGGTGTTCCGCGGACGGTAATCGGGTATTGGGCGATCCGGCACCGGCCCACTTAAAGGGCCGATTGCCCAAGTACCGATTAAAACTGGAAGGATAAAAGCATGAGCGACGCCAAGTTAGAAAATAAGGGTTCCGCGCCCAATGGCGCCGATGGCCGCACACTCTCGCATGCGCGCCGTCAGGCGCTGTCGCGCGGCGGCAAGGCAGGTGCGGGGCAGATGCCTAAGGCAAAACCCGATGTTCGCACGGCCATGCCGGTGCGCGTGGAGCCGGCTATGCCGCCTAGCCCATCTAATGTCGATAGCCGTAGCGCGGGCGCACATGTTGCCGAGCCGCAAACGCTGGAAGCGGTCTGTGCCCTCGTGGAAGCGGATACGTCCGACTTAGGGGCGAGCGCTTCCAGCGTGCGCCAATTGTGCCAAGAGCGGCGGCGGGCGCTTTCCAGTCAGGGTAAATCGGCGATGGGACAGGGCGACAAAAGTGGCTCGGCTCGCCGCAACGGCAACAAATCCAATGCAGGAAATGGATTGAGCGGTCGCGCGGCAGCTCAAACCCGGCGTGAAGAACTCTGTCAACACGGTCGCGGTGATAGTCCAGTTTGCCGCCCCAGTGGGCGCGTACGTGCAACATCCGCCGCACCGGCCAAAGTGGAAGACGGCAGCACTCTGCGCGGCAACTTAATTACCGGCACTCAGGTGGAACGTAGCAGCAAGGTGACGGGCATAGTGGCCGGCAGTTGCCGGGCGATTACCGGTACCGAATACATCGGCGCGGAGCAGTACCGCGAATGGTGTGCCGCGACGCCGGCGCCGGCACCCGCCAAAGTGGGCAGCGGCAGCACCCGCCGTGGCCAACGCGTGAGCGGCACCGAACTCGGTCGCAGCGTGCATGTAACCGGTGACGAACAGGGTGCGTGCAAGAGCGTGACCGGCAACGAATATTTAAGTTCGGAACAATTCGAATCTTTTTGCTCAAACAAACCCGCGCCAAGGGCGGCCAAAGTGGGCGTGTCCGCCACACACGCCGGGCGGCGCGTGAGCGGCACCGACGTGGGGCGCAGCACGAAAGTCACCGGCGACGAACCCGGCGCCTGCCTCAAGCTGACCGGTAGCCGGTACTCCCAACCGGATCAATCCGGCGGCGTGTGCCAAGGCAGCGGCGTGCCGCACAAAGTAAGCGTGATGAGCACCGTGCGCGAGCGTCCGTTGACCGGTACCGATGTGGCGGCGAGCGCGGCGGTCACCGGCAGCGGGCATGGCGCATGCGCGAGCGTGACCGGTACCGAGTATGCCGGGCTGCAACAATATCAGGCATGCAATCGTGCGCCGGTGTCGACGCCGGAAAAAGTCACGCTGGCGCGCACTTGGCGCGACCAGCCGGTTTCCGGCGCGGCGCTGGAGCACAACCCAAAAGTCACCGGCGATGAATACGGTGGATGCCAGCCGATTTCCGGTACCGAATACATCGGCCCCGGCCAATACGCGGAATTTTGCGCAACGGCCAGTGGACCTCATGGTCTCGCCGCAGCGCGCGAACGGGTCGCCACGCCGCGTGGCGCCGCCGGTGCGAGCATGACCGGGGTAGGCCAAGGCACCGGGAATGACACTGGGAATAAAGTCACCGGCAGCGCCCGCGGCCCTTACTTAAATCCTGGCCAGCGCTTAAGCGGTACACCTTATTCGGATGACGCCCAGTATACGGTGTCCGGCGCCGTCGGCATGAGCCAGCATCCTTTAACTCGCGGCCCCGCGGATCGCGCCAAGGAAACCGTGGCGAGCGCCGCAACACCGGTGCAAGGCAACTTCAGCGTGATGTCGCCGGCGCGCACCGCGCAAGCGAGTCAGCTTAACCGCATTACCGGCACCGCTTACGGCGCGCAAGGCCGCATCACTGGACCGGTGAATTTGGCCGCCGGACTGGTTTCGGGTACACCGGAATTTCGCTATCGGGAAGATACCCACGCCGTAGCACCTGTCGCTAAAAAACCCGCGCAAGCGATAACGCCCCCTAACCGTGTGACGGGAGAAGGCCGTGAAGCGGGTTTTGCCATCACCGGCGCCGCTTGGCAGCGTGGCGGCGGCATTACCGGCACCGAAGGCACCTCGGCGACCAAGCGCAACCCGACCCTGCGCGGCGATCAGCGCAGCATGCGGATGCAAGTCCCCGCGGTGAAAGATCGCGAGCACCTGCAAGTGCCGCCGAGCAAGATCACCGGCAGCAGCGGTAACGCCGCCACCGGTTCCACCATCACCTACTCCGGCGGCGCGCGCGGCTAACCGAAATGAATACTCGCAACCACCCTGGGCGCAGCACAAGCCCGTTTGCTGGAATACGCCCCGCCCCGTTTGGGCTGGGGACGCCTAGCAGCGCGCTCCAAGTGCGGCAGCCAGCGGTGTATGCCGCAGTGGTAGTGGAACCCAATCCGGCGTGCGCCACGCAGGGCGGACGATTATGCCGCCACCCGTTGACGAATGAGATGGAGAACCGGCGCCTGCTGGTGCATGAGCAAACCATCAAGGAACGCTTTGCCAATATCGTGCCGGTGTTAAAGCGCATTGCCGGCTTGCAACACGCCCCCGACTTTGTCGCGCAGGCGCAAGCCATAGCCGTTCAGGAACTCGGGTTTTCACTGCCGGCGTCGATACTCGCGGATGCGTGGGCGACCGATCTCGATATGCGCACCCTGTACGGCGAAAGCGTACTGAGCACTGTGCGTTTTTTGGCCGAGCAAGTGCGCGCGGCCCATCCGCCGGAGGTGGTGGGTGTGGATGAAGCGACGTCGTTCTTGTTGGATTGCGGCTATCACGCGGTCGATATCTCGCCCTGCTCGGACGGGCGCTTGAAGGGCCTGGTGCGCTACGTCCTGCGCTTTCCCGCTGGGGCGGTGCGCAGCCGCAAGTCTTACGCCGGCGCGATGTTCGATGTAGACGCCAATGTGAAACGCTGGATCGAAACCGAGTTGATGCGCTTTCGCGAGGGCCGTCCGGTGACGGCCGACGCGGGCACGCGTTACCTGAAAATGGTGGTGTACCACACCAGTAGCTCCGATCCGGCGCACGAAGGTTGTGCCGCCCACGGCAGCAGCGAAATTCAGGCGGCGGAGCAAGGATTGGAGCGGCTGCGCGAGTTTCGCCAAGCGATTGAAAATAGTTTTTGCTGCGGTGCTTCGGTGGACATGTTGTTGGTCGGCGTGGATACCGATACCGATGCCATTAAAGTGCACGTGCCCGACGCGGACGGCGAAATGAGTTTATATCGCGTGGTGGATAACCAAGCGCTGTATCGCCAGACCGTCAACGACGACGAGAACACCGCCCGGCTCAAGGTTTACCAGGCGATTCAGGCGGCCAGCGCCCTAGGCGGTTGGGGCGGCGGTAACGGCGAGCCGCATGAAGGCATGCGGCGCTTGATCGCGACGCTGTTGATTAACAACTTGTCGCAGATCGAGTACGTGTGCGGTAACTGGGGCGGACGTTACCCCGACATCGGCCACAATGAGCGTTTTATCAGCGTGGGCGATGGTTTTGAAGAATTTCAGTTGCGTAATCTGGCGTATTTCGCCCACCTGCACACGGTGGAAGAAGGCGCGCCGGATATGGACGTAGGCATCAAAATTTTTAACAAGCTGAATGTCAAGCACGGCTTGCCGATTCCGCTGGCGATACATTTTCGTTACGACAGCCGCGTACCAGGTGGCCGCGAGCGCACGGTAGAGCGTTGTCAGCGGGTCAAAGCGGCACTTGAATTTCGCTACCGCGAATTGGCCGCGCAAGGCCTATTGGTGAGCGGCATGACGGTACAGGACAAACGGCCCGGTAGCCCGATTGAACTGGTTGAATTGATTGCGGCGAGCGGCGCTTAAGGCCTTGCGGAGAACACGATGAAAATTTGTCAGGTGGAAAAAACCCTGGTTTCGACTAACCGGATCAAGCAGATGGGGCATCGTCCGCTGCTGGTGGTGAAAGAAAAAGGCGGCGCGCGCAGTATTGCGGTGGACGCGGTCGGTTGCATCCCCGGTGATTGGGTAATTTGCGTGGGTTCCTCGGCCGCGCGCGAAGCCGCGGGCAGCAAGGACTTCCCCAGCGACCTCACCATCGTTGGCATCATCGACTATTGGTCGGAGGACTGAAATGGAAATTATGGAAGTAGTTTCCGACCTCGTGGCCACGCGCCGTGTACCAGGGCTGTATAGCACCTCGCTGCGGGTGGTGCGCGATGTCAAAGGTCGGCTCAATGTGGCGGCCGACCCGGTGGGCGTGCCCATGGGTAAGTGGGTGTTTACGCTGGGTGGCTCGGCGGCGCGCTACGCCACCGGCGATTACAAGATTCTTACCGATTTGACCATCGGCGGCATTATCGATGGGTGGGACCCCGGCGCCGGTCAAGCCGGCCAGTAAGCGGTTTTTTTAACGTAAGTTGACGTAGTGAGCAATAAGCAGTCCTGAAATTAACTGAAGCAGAGCAGGAGTACTGAAAAATGGCAAACGTAAGCGGAGTGGCATTAGGCATGATCGAAACGCGCGGCTTGGTGCCGGCGATTGAAGCGGCGGACGCGATGACCAAGGC
>JANOTM010000312.1:0-8999 GCA_031416355.1 Gammaproteobacteria bacterium | reverse complement strand
CGACCAGAAGTCGGGCTTGCCGGCCGAGCGGTCATCTTCCAGGATGTCGACGGGCTGCAGGGTGTCGCAGAATGCCTCAACTACGGCCGTCTGTAGGCTGGATGTGGATGCTGTGGCACCACTGTGCCAGATCACGACGCTGCCGACGGGATCTATATGTGGCGCTGCGACATTGTCACCGTCGGCGGGCCATATCGGCGCAAAAGCGGCGGCTTGGCCGGTCAGCGACAAGGCGCTGGCCGTGACCATAGTCACCAATAAAAGTTTACTAAAATTCATGTTATCTCCTTAAGCAATTCTTGATTGGTAGGATGGGGTAAAGGAAACGGTGTTTTGTCTCCCTCACCCTAACCCTCTCCCAGAGGGAGAGGGAATTTTAGAGGCGCTCTTAAAATTTTTATCTAAAGTCAGGCGATACGCCGAAACCGCGAGTCTTTGAGAAAGAAAAGACTTGCTTATTAAGCTTGTTTACGGCGACGGCTGATGCCGATCAACCCAACGAGGCCCGAACCCAGTAGCCATACCGCGGCCGGCACCGGCACTGTAGCGACAGCGACGTACGACACTTTGCCCAAAGTGGCATCGACTTGCCATTGACCGTTGGCGAAGGTCGTGGCAAAGGGAGCATTATTGATGGTGTCGGCTTCGTCGGCATAGATAAATGACATTAACTGTCCACCAGTGAAACCAATCTGCTCGTTGTCATATTTCAGCGCGCCGCCGATAGATGGTCCCCACAGACCAGCCATATGGCCGCTGGCATCCACGAGGGCATTGGAGATCGCCGAGTTCGGGTTGGTCGCAGTGAAAAGGGTGCTGTTATAGTTCGCATAGGCTTCGTAATTGCCCATGCCAGTCAAGATCGCACTGCCTGTATCCGGCCGTTCGGTTGGATCGATCGTGGCGCCGCCTGCGCCGTTGGTGCTCAGCAGGCCCAGGTCCGGTCCCGCACCCATGTTACTGATACCGCCGATGTTCCAGCGCATTGCTGACTGATTCCCTGAGCCCGCGATAAAGCTTTGCAGCAGGGTATTGGTGACACTGAAGTTGCTACTAAGAAAGGTGGCGTTGGAACGGAACTGGTTCGCGGTCACATTCAGGTCCAGTACCAGCGACTGATTGCGGCCTGGATCGTAGACTGAGAGTAACAGCTCAGCGTCGCCCGTACCCAGTCCGGCGCTGGCTCCACCAGCAAAACCGTCCGTGAAAATCGCAGCTTGCGCAGCGCCTGTAGTGGTCATCGCAATCGCTACGAATAAAGTTTTCAATTTCAAATTCATTTATTAATTCCTCCGTTAAATGTATCGAGCTCGTTTGTTGTGATGTTCTTGTAGGCCGGTTACACCGCACCATCTTGCAGCTATCGCGAGGCCGTGCGGACGGCTTCTTCGAATCTCACCGGCGCATCTTGGCACGGGACCCATGTGGATAGTGTTAAAGAATAATGAACTTTTTGTGACCTGCGTTGCCGCCGCGCCTTAACGTACCCAAATCTGACGCTGCGGTGATATTTTAAAGTGGTCTCATGAGACTCAGAAGCGAATGGCGCTTAAGCTTAAGGGAACCTCTAAAAATCGCTTCTCATGTAGGTTGGGTCAAGCCGCGCCAGCGGCGGACCCAACAAAGTCATATTGTTCGGCGAGTTTCGCTTCGCTCCACCCACCCTACATTTGGATTATTAGAGGTTCCCTTAATACAAAAGAAATTTTAAGTGGCATTAGAGAGGTTCTACCCGTGGTTCACTAGACACGAAATGCTCATTAGCGAAAGTCGAAACGGGTGGTAAACAATACGCGGGCATGGTCATACCCAAACGATTCCACGCTGGAATTGTTCAGGCTGTAGTTAGCCTCGGCGCGCAGGCCCCAATTGGGACGCACCTGCCAATCCCAGCCGGCGGCCAGGCGCGAGAGATCTTCGCGCCGTGGGGCCGATAGGAGGGTGTCTTCCGCGAGATAGTCGCTGCGCTGTAGGCGTAGCGATGCATACGGTGTGTGTTTAGGATAAGGGGTGAAACGCCCGTCCAGGGTTACACCATAGTAACGGCGCCCCAGGAACCGGTAGGCATCGTCTTTCGCGGTCTCGTCGCCGAGGTAAATGCTGCTGGATACCCGCGGATGCAATGCGCCGGTAAGCTCACTACTCCAGGCAAAAGCAGCGACGGAATTGGTGGTATCGCCCATGGGCTGGTCGGCATAGGCATAGGCGTAATCGCCATACTGGGCGGACAAGGTAAGTAAATTCTGGGTATTGAGGCGGCGGCTCCATTCCACGCCCAAGGCATCGTATGTCAACGCGCGCTCGCGCTCATATCGGAACTCCTGGTGATATAAGGGCAGGGCGAAACGATCCTGACCCCAATCGATGTCGAATCCACCTTGCAGGCTGAACAGGCCTGGACTCAACGCCGCGTTATCGGCATCGTCTCCCTGACCATAGAGCAACTGCGCCGAAGCAAAATGGTTGGTCAGAACCGGATGTTCGGCAAGCGTCGGATAAAGGGAAAAGGCATCTTGCGGTGCGCCCGGGGCCTCTAACGCCAGGCCGAAGCTGCTTTTGAATTGGGGGGGTTTATCGTGTGCCGCCTCTTGGGCGTCCAGCGCTTCATCATCCAGCGCACCAGCGCCGGCGTGCGCCGACACCAGTAGTAACATCGCCGAGATCACGGTGCATGTGTTTTTCACGGGGAACGCCGCCTGAAGGCTTTAAGGATGTGTAGTAATTTTAGTGCAGTCGGGGGCGCAATAACAAGCAAAAATCGGTGCGCCTTTACACTCCATCCACTGTTTTATGGAATGTTATTTGCCGGCCAGGCCATCATTAACAGGGCGATGCCGGCGCCGCCACACAACCAGATCCAGAGCGGGGCGCCCTCGCTAGCAGGAACGCCGCCCACGGCCAGCAGCACGGCGGCACTCAATACCAAGCCGGCACCGAATATCGCATACAGCAGGCGCCGGTGGTTGACGCGCATTTCCAGGCGCAATTTTTCCAGATCGGCGGATTTCCAGTGAAACGACAATTCGCCGCTGCCGCCTTTGCGTAACAGGGTGTGCAGCAGCATCGGGAGTTCCGGCAAGGTCAGTGACCACTTGGGAATTTCCTGGCGCAGCGAACGCAGTAAGGCGCGCGGTCCGATCTCGCGCTGCACCCATTCTTCCAGTAGCGGCTTGGCGGTCACCCACAGGTCTAGGTCCGGATACAGCTGCCGGCCCAGGCCCTCGATATTAAATAGCGTCTTTTGCAGCAACACCAATTGCGGTTGCACTTCCATATTGAAGCGGCGTGCCGTCTGGAATAAACGCAATAGCAGGCGCCCGAAGGAAATGTCTTTCAACGGGCGCGCAAAAATCGGCTCACACACAGTACGGATGGCGGCCTCGAATTCGTCCAGGCGGGTATCGTTCGCCACCCAGCCGGCCTGTACATGGGCCTCGGCCACACCGCGGTAGTCGCGGTTGAAAAAGGCGAGAAAATTCTCCGCCAGGTAGCTTTTGTCGCGATCGCTCAAGCTGCCCATAATGCCAAAGTCCACCGCCATGTATTGACCCGCGGGCGAGACGAAGATATTGCCGGGATGCATGTCGGCGTGGAAAAACCCATCGCGGAACGCCTGGGTAAAAAATATCTCCACCCCAGCGTGGGCCAGGCGGCGCATGTCGATGCCGGCTTCCTGCAGCGCCCGGATATTGCCGATGGGGATACCGCTTACCCGCTCCATCACCATGACCTGGGAACGGGTCAAGTCCCAGTACACCTTAGGCACCAATAACAGATCGGAGCCGGCGAAATTCGCGCGCAACTGGCTGGCGTTCGCGGCCTCGCGCATGAGGTCGATCTCGGCGTACAGGGTCTTGCTGTATTCCTCCACTACTTCCAGCGGGCGCAGGCGCTGCGCCTCCGACGAATAGCGCAGCGCCAGACGCGCGATGCTGTAGAGTAATTCCAGATCGCGCTCTATCACCGGCCTTATGTCCGGGCGCAACACCTTGACAGCCACCGGCGTACCGTCCAACAGTTCGGCGAAATGCACCTGCGCCACCGAGGCACTGGCCACCGGCACCGGATCGAAGTGGCGGAAGAAAGCGTCTAACTTCCCCTCATAGGCCTGCTCGATAACGGCGATGGCTTGTACGCCTGGAAACGGCGGCACCCTGTCCTGCAGCTGGCTGAGCTCGAGCGCGATGTCTTCTGGCAACAGATCGGGACGCGTAGACAGCATCTGGCCGAATTTCACGAACACCGGACCTAGATCCTGCAGCGCCTCGCGCAGGCGCAGCGCCCGCGGCTTGGGGGCCGCACGCCATGGCTGCCATAGGAACAAGCGCAACCACCAGCGGTACGGACCAAACACATGCAGCGCACCGACAAACTCTTCCAGACCGTGGCGCACGAAAACACGGTGGATATGCAGCAGCCTTCCTATCTGGCGCAGCCTCGGCATTAATCCTCCTGGTGCCGCAAACGCGCAACGCGCCGTGCCAAACGATCGCAGTCAGCGCGCAGCTCATCCACTTCCCGCAGGTAGCCATCGATCCGATGACGCGGCGGCAGGTCGCGCCGTTCCTCTTGGAGATAGTCGGTCAGGTCCTGACCGAGGGTGCTTAACACTCGCCGTTGCCAGGCGCGGGTATCACGCACCAGATTGCCGATGCCGTGGGCCGCCACGTCGCCCAGCACCCGCGACAGTTGCTCTTCCCAGTCTATGGTTACGCCTTCGAGTACACCCTGAAAGCGCTGCCCCAGTTCCACGTCGCCGTCGATAGCCAGCGTGCCGGAAAATAACAGCCCCGGCTGCGCACCCAGCCCCAAGCGCGCAAATGCCGGCAAGTTACCGCTTAAAGTGACATCCGCTACGCCCTCATGATGGTCGCGCAACAGCAGGCCGGCTTCGGTTGGTAACAAATACAGCGACACTCCCAGGTCGAGAAAAACCAGCCGCACCACCCGTCCCTGTAACTCGCCGAGACGCGCCAAGGTCTCGGGATCAAGGCGCAGTAAGCTGTTGCCAGCGCCTTCTAGAATGGCAGAGAAAAGAGGAAACAGAAAAGAGGAAAGAACAGAGGTTCCTTTTCTCTTTTCTGTTTCCTCTTTCCCCTGCCTCTTGTGCCCCTTCAAAATTTATATCCCTTATGCAGTGCAACTATTCCACCGCTTAAATTAAAATAATGCACGCGCTCGAACCCGGCCTGTTCCATCATGGCCTTGAGGGTTTCCTGATCGGGATGTTTACGTATGGATTCGGCGAGATAGCGATAGCTGTCGGCGTCATCGGCGATCAAACGGCCCATGAGCGGCAGTAATTTAAAGGAATAAGCGTCATATATCTTGTCCAAACCCGGCACCACTGGGTGCGAAAACTCCAGCACCAGTAGCCGCCCACCGGGTTTGAGCACGCGCAGCATGGACGCCAGGGCCGCGTCCTTGCGCGTAACGTTGCGCAGGCCGAAGGCGATGCTGACACAGTCGAAATGATTATCCGGGAACGGCAAGTTCTCGGCATCCGCCTGGACGAATTCCACGTTGCCGGCGATGCCGCGGTCCGCCAAGCGCCCGCGCCCGACCTCCAGCATGGCGGGGTTGATATCGGTCAAGGTCACGCTGCCGAGCGCACCCACTAAGGGCGCAAACAGGGCCGCCAGATCGCCGGTGCCGCCGGCCACGTCCAATACGCGCTGGCCCCCATGCACGCCGCTCTGGGCTATGGCAAAGCGTTTCCACAACCGATGGATGCCAAACGACATGACGTCGTTCATGATGTCGTACTTTCCGGCGACCGAGCGGAACACGTCACCCACCAGCTTTGCCTTGTCGGCCTCCGGCACATCGCGAAAACCGAAATGCGTGGTCTTTTGACTGACCTTAGCTTGATCGGATCGGGGGCCGGATCTAGAAGTGGCTTTTGGGCGGGTGGGCTGCTTCATGGCGCCGGGCTCAGGCGGTGGGTTTAGGTTTGCGTTTGTGGCCGCCCTTTTCCAGGCGCGCTAGGTAATCGTCCCATAATTTTTGCTGGTTGACACCCAGGTTGTGCAGATAATCCCAGGAATAGATGCCGGTATTGTGGCCGTCATCGAAGAACAGGCACACCGCATAATTGCCCACGGGTTCGATATTGGTGATACCCACGTTTTCCTTGCCGATTTGCAAAACCTCCTGCCCCGGCCCGTGGCCGCGCACCTCGGCCGAAGGCGAATAGGCCCGCAGGTACTCGCACGGAAAGCTAAACTTGCTGTTGTCGTCGAACGCAACCTCGAGCATGCGCGATTTTTGATGTAACTTGATATCCGTGGGTCTGACTGTATTCTTTTGCATGTTACCTGCCCGGTTGATAATGTCTTATTAGATACATGGGCCGGCAAACGTCCGGCGCCTGCAAGAATGCCGGAATTATACCCATTTCCCGTCGGCGCGCCTGTTTGGTAACCAAATTGTAATATTTATGGTATGAAATAGGGTCGCAAAAATTACTCAATTGTGACAGTGGCCCAATTCCAACAGTGGCACAGGAGCGGTATGCCGGGCAAAATCCTCGTCGTTGAAGATGAACAGGCGATACGCGAAATGATCGGTATTGCCCTACGTAATGCCGGTTATGAATGCCTGGAAGCGGCGGATACGGTCCAGGCCCAGGCGGCTATCCTGGCCCACACCCCCGACCTGGTCCTACTGGACTGGATGCTCCCGGGGGTCAGCGGGGTCGATTACGCGCGCCAGTTGCGGCGCGAAAAGCTCACGCAACATTTGCCCATCATCATGCTTACGGCACGCACCCAAGAAGAAGACAAGGTGAAAGGCCTAGATACCGGCGCCGACGACTATATTACCAAACCCTTTTCCACACGCGAATTGTTGGCGCGCATCAAGGCATTACTGCGTCGCACCGCGCCCCAAACCGCCGACACGCGTATCGAAATCCAGGGTCTGCAGTTGGATCCCGTGACCCACCGGGTGCAGGCCAACCAGCGCAAGGTCGATCTCGGCCCCATGGAGTTCAAGCTGCTGCACTTTTTTATGGCGCACCCGGAACGGGTACACAGCCGCGAGCGTATCCTGGACAGCGTGTGGGGTGGGAACGTGTACGTGGAGGAACGCACCGTGGACGTACATATCCGGCGTTTGCGCAAAGCGCTGACACAGAGTGGGCACCACGCCCTGATCCAGACGGTGCGCGGCGCCGGCTATCGCCTGTCGGTCCAGAGCTGACGCAGTGCATCACAGCTGGCGACATGAGGTGTGGTTTCTGACGGGTCTGATCGTCTTCGCCCTCATCCTCGGGGTGATCCTCGACTACCCCTACACCGCGGTCATCGCCGCCCTGGCCCTGTACCTCGCACCCAATCTGCGCCACCTGCTGCAACTGCATCGCTGGCTCGAGACCCAACGGCGCGAGGATATACCCGAGGCCAGCGGCATGTGGGGCGACGTGTTCGATCGCATACGCACCCTCACCAAGGAAACCAAGCAACGCGAGGACCAACTCACCGATATGCTGGCACGCTTCCAGCATGCCAGCGCCGCCACACCCGATGCCATGGTCATACTGACCGCCGCGGATGAAATCGAGTGGGCCAACCCCGCGGCCGAGCATCTCCTGGGTATAGCCTATCCGCGCGACCACGGCCTGCGCATGCTCAATCTGGTGCGCAGCCCGGATTTCACCACCTATCTCCAAAAGGGCGATTTCAGCGACATCATCGACATGATTTCGCCTAAGGACATGGAAAAGACACTGTCGGTCCAGGTCATCCCCTTCGGCAGCAGCCGCAAGCTTCTGATCGGCCGCGACGTGACGCGCTTATCGAACCTGGAAAAAATGCGGCGAAATTTTGTTGCCAACATCTCGCACGAGCTACGCACGCCGCTTACCGTGGTTACCGGCTATGTCGAAACCCTGCAAGACATGAAAAAGCCGAGCGACGCCGACCTGCAAAAGTACCTCGCCACCATGCACGAACAGGCGGTGCGCATGCAGCGCCTGGTGGATGACCTGCTCACCCTGTCGCGTCTCGAAACCGCCCCGCCACTGCGCAACGAAACCGTGGTAGACATCCCAGCGATGCTGGCCGGGCTCAAAGAAATGGCGGAGATCCTCAGCGGCGAGCGCCGCCACCGACTCAGCCTGCATACCGATCCCGACCTCAAGCTGCGCGGAAACGAGGAAGAACTACGCAGCGCCTTGTCCAACCTCATCAACAACGCAGTGCGCTATACACCGGCGAACGGCAGCATACGTCTGGTGTGGCAAACCAGCGAAGAAGGCGCGCGCTTCGGTGTGGTGGATTCCGGCGAGGGTATCGCGCCGGAACACGTGCCCCATCTCACCGAGCGTTTCTACCGCATCGACAACGCGCGCTCGCGCGCCACCGGCGGCACCGGTCTCGGTCTGTCCATCGTCAAGCACATCCTCCTGCGGCATAACGCCAAGCTCGTCATCGAAAGCGATCTCGGCAAAGGCAGTGCCTTCATCTGCGTGTTTCCATCGGCGCGCGTGGTGCGCGGTATCCCGCCGTTACGGGTACTGGCTTGACCCGTTAAGTTTCCGTTTTTGTCCTCCTGTGTATGTCATCAAAGTGTCATCTAAATGTAATTCAAAAGACATACAACGTACTTATCATTGTCATGCGCGTGATGCGACCGGGCCATTAACGGCCCGATTTAATGAAATGTTAACGATATATTCACAGGAGCGCTTGATGAACAAACACATGTCAATCAAAATTCTGGCCGCCGCAGTAGCCGCGGCCACTTTGGCCTTGCCTGCACACGCTGAGTTCGCCCTCGGCGACGAGACCAAGGGCGCCACCGACAAGATCAACGACGAGGCCGACCTCAATGTGCGCGTGCGCCTGCAACCGCGCCTGGATATAGGCGACCTCATGAAGGATGCCCCGAGCGGCGAGTATATTTCCGAGACTGACCTGTCAGTGCGCCGTATCCGCCTCGAACTCACCGGCAACATGGTCAAAAACCTCAAATACAATCTAACCCTCGCCGCCGAC
>JANOTM010000311.1:0-6221 GCA_031416355.1 Gammaproteobacteria bacterium | reverse complement strand
CAGCCCAACCTACCAGGCTAAAGTCTTCATGGCATTGATATCTGTAGTGTCGCGGGGGGTGTGGGTGTAGATTTTACCATCCCCTTAGCGCTCGCCGAGCACCGCAGCCCCACCGGGGAGGTGTCGCGAGCACTGTCTGAGCATTGCCTCATATAAGGCAATGCGAGTAGCGGAGCCCCGGTGGGGCGAGGCGCGCAGGGAACCGGGCGGTTTTTGCCCGGCGAGCGATGGGGTGTGCTTTCTTTTGGGTACTTTTCTTTGCATAAGCAAAGAAAAGTACCCCAGGGTGCAGGGGCGGAGCGCCCGCAATTAGATTTTAAAGCCCGCGCGCTAGCGCGGCACAACTACACTAGCTAGCGGCATCCCCTTCACGGATGGCTATAGACGCGGGCTTGGTCCAAACCTTGAGCCTCTGGCCTAGCTTGAGCATGTCTCGGGTACCCATGAAGTTCCATTGGCGTAGTTGGTGCACGTAGACGTTATAGCGCCTGGCAATGCTCCACAGGGTATCTCCAGAACGCACCTTATGGGTCACACGCACTTTGCCATGTTGGCCGTCGTTGATACGCGCAGGCGCGGCCGAAGGTATGTAATTGGCGCTCATCGTCTTGCTAGTGGAGACCGGGATCAGCAAATCCTGGCCGACACGCAACCGGTCGCTGCTCAGACGATTCGCCGAGCGGATGGCATCCACGCTAATACCGTAGCGCTGTGCCACCTTCCCGATGACGTCGCCGCGTTGTACCGCATGGTGCGACCACCGCACCCGGTCTTCTTGAGCCAGGGCGCTGAGGCCCGCCAAGAGGGCATCTTTTTTATCCGCGGGCACGAGCAGCTGGTGTGAGCCATTGGGGTCGGTAATCCAGCGCACGTGTCCGGGGTTGATTTGGTAAAGCTCAGTCACCGGTAGATCCGCCAGTTTCGCCACCACGCCGAGGTCAACTTGGGAGCCGATGTCTATTTGGGCGAAGTAGGGTTCGTTGGGGATGGAGGCGAGTTTAAGGCCGTATTTCTCTGGATGGGTGATGATATTCACCATGGCTATGAGTTTAGGTACGTAGTTGACGGTCTCGCGCGGAAGTTTGAGGTCTTGGTAAGTCGTAGGCAGGCCTTTGCGGCGATTCTGCGCCATGAGACGGCCTACTTTGCCTTCGCCGCAGTTATAAGCGGCCAGGGCCAGTTGCCAGTCACCTTTGAACTCCTTATGGAGTTTCTCCAGATAATCCAGTGCCGCCTGGGTCGAGGCCATGACGTCGCGTCGGCCGTCATACCACCAATTGGCCTTGAGTCCATACAAGCGTCCAGTGGCGGGCATAAATTGCCACAATCCCACGGCGCGGGCACGGGAATAGGCGTGTGGCTGGTAAGCGCTTTCTATGGCCGGTAGCAGGGCGATTTCCATGGGCATGCCGCGTTTTTCCACTTCTTCCACGATGTAGTAAAGGTAGAGCTGCGCCCGGTTGATCATGTTTTCCATGTATTCCGGGTTGTTGGCAAACCATTGTTCATGCCGGCGGATGTAGGGGCTATCTAAAGGTGCTAAGGCATAGCCCGCGCGTATGCGATCCCATAGGTCGGCATGGGCGGCGCGGGGCAGGGTTTCCTTGTCCGCGGGAGATAAGGCGCTGGGCTCGGGGTGGGTCGCGGAAATGACGGACGGCGCCGACTCCGTATCCGCCGGCGGGGTGTCGGTGGCTGTGGCGGATGTTTCGTAGGCCGTGGGTTCACCGGTTAAGTTGGCGCTATTTTTATTGGAAAAAGACGCGCAACTGCTGGTGCACAATAAGACTATCAGCAGGCTGAATTTTTTTACAGCCTGTTTCTTGGGATTAATGGATTTCATGGATCAATGGTAGGGGGCGAAGAGAGAATCGTCAACCTGGATTTAAGCATCTCGCATAATTAATCAATGCCTTCCGTCGGTCAGTTAATGTGCACCGCCCTGCCTAAAGAGCCAATATTAAAAGCTATCCTTCCATCGGCGCAGGGCGGCAAAAACGGATACCCCATCGGGAAGCACCCTGTGGGCGTGGGTTTCGGCGGCGGCGTGCACTTCGGGCACGTGGGTACGCAGGAAGGGATTGATCTTCTTTTCCAGCGCGAGGGTAGACGGCAGGGTAGGTAACTGGCGCCCCCGCAGGGCAGCAACCTGGTCTTGATGACGCCGGACATCGGTATTGTGGGGCTCTACCACCGCGGCGAAACGCAGGTTGGCCTGGGTATATTCGTGCCCGCAATACACTGCCGTTTCCGGCGGTAACGCCGTTAAGCGCGCGAGGGAGTCGTACATGTTCTGGGGGCTCCCTTCAAAGAGTCGCCCACAACCGGCGGAAAACAGGGTGTCGCCGCAAAACAACATGCCGTTACCATAATATGCCACATGGCCGTGGGTATGACCGGGGATGGCGAGCACCCGGAAATTCATATCCAAAGCCGCTACCTGGAAGCTGTCGCCGTTTTCCACCGGCCGGGTCACATGGGCGATCTTTTCCTGTGTCGGTCCATAGACCGGTACCTTATAATGCTGCAGGAGATCGGCAACGCCGCCCACATGATCGCCGTGGTGATGGGTGCAGAAAATCGCCACCGGCACTAGCTGTTCGCGCTCCAAGGTCTCCAGCACCGGTTCCGCATCCCCCGGATCGACGATAATCACTGGGCTGGCGTAGTCCCGGCTGCGGATTAACCAGATATAGTTGTCCTCGAACGCACACACGTGTAAAACAGGCTCCATGACCATCAGTCTGAAACCTCATCCCCACCTAAGTCAAATGCTGCCCCATGGCGACGCATAAACCTTTAATGACCGGCCCCGATGCGCACGCGCTGCGTGCACAACTGCGCTCCTGGTTCGAGCTGCCCCTTGGCCGTTCGCTGCAGGCTATTGAAGCCCATCGTTTGCGCATGCTCTGGCCACCCCTGTACGCCAAGGTCGCACTGCAAGTGGGGCAGATGGGTTGTGTGGATATGATGGAGGCGTGTACTGCACCAACACGCCTGGTGTTGGATCTGCCCGAATTCAGCGTACCGAGCAACACGTCGGCGGTCTATGCCGCAGCGGATGCCTTGCCCTTGGATAGCCGCAGTGTGGACCTGGTGTTATTGCCCCATACCTTGGAATTCGCCACGGACCCGCATTTGGTGTTGCGCGAGATGCAGCGCGTACTCACGCCCGAGGGCCACGTGGTCATACTCGGGTTCAATCCACTGAGTTTCTGGGGATTGTGGCGCCTGGCCTTGGCACGCCGTGGCCGTGCACCGTGGTGTGGGCATTTTATTCATCTGGTGCGCATTAAGGATTGGCTTAAGCTGTTGGATTTTCAGTTAGTGCAGGGCGCAATGCTCTACTACCGCCCACCCTTAAGTAATGAAGCGCTCATGGACCGTTTGCATTTTCTCGATAAAACCGGCGATCGCTGGTGGCCCCTGGCGGGCGCGGTGTATGTGATCGTGGCGAAGAAGCAGGTGGCGGCCATGACGCCGTTGCGCCCGGCATGGCGGACGCGTCCGGTACTAGGAAATGCGCTCGCGCAGCCGGCACGTCGGGTAATACCTTTTCCGAAAGTGCCGTGGCCAGACCGGGGTCCAGGATGAGTGGTGAGAAAGACAAGATCCATGTGTACACCGACGGTGCCTGTCGCGGTAATCCCGGGCCGGGGGGCTGGGGCGCCCTACTGCGCTACGGGGAAACGGAAAAAGAGCTATACGGCGCGGAACGCGCCACCACCAACAACCGTATGGAGCTCATGGCCGCGATCCAGGCGCTGGAATCTCTCAAGCGACCGTGCGATGTTATCTTAACCACCGACTCCCAATACGTGCGTAAAGGCATTACCGAGTGGATAGACAATTGGAAACGCCGCGGCTGGAAAACCGCCGACAAGAAACCGGTAAAGAATCAAGACCTGTGGCAGCGCCTCGAGACGGCGACGCACAAACACACCATCCATTGGAAGTGGATCAAGGGACACAGCGGCCATACAGAGAATGAGAGAGTTGACGCACTTGCCAACAAGGCCGTCGATCAATTGCTTGGACACCTCGAAAAGGTCTAAGCTGCAAAATACGGTTCGCCCGTACCCGATTAGGAGATAATATGACACGCCAGATCATACTCGACACCGAAACCACCGGCCTGGAGCCGTCTCAGGGCCACCGCATCGTCGAAATCGGCGCGGTGGAAATGGTGAACCGGCGGCTTACCGGTAATCGCTTTCATCAATACATCAATCCCGAGCGCGCTATCGACGTGGGTGCCATGGAGGTGCACGGCATTACCGATGCCATGGTCGCGGACAAGCCGCGCTTTGCCGATATCGCCGCGGATTTATTCGCCTTTGTGACCGGCGCCGAACTGGTGATACATAATGCGCCGTTCGACGTGGGTTTTCTGAACAGCGAGCTCCAGCGCTTGGGGAAGGCGGCACCGGCCCAGCGCGTCGAGGAACATTGCCGTGTCCTGGATACGCTCAAATTGGCGCGCACTATGCACCCAGGTCAGAAGAACGATTTGAACTCCTTGTGCCGGCGCTACAGCATCGATAACTCTCAACGCACCCTACACGGCGCGTTGCTTGATGCCGAGATCCTGGCGGATGTCTATGTGACCATGACCGGTGGCCAGGTGGTCTTGTTCCAGGATACGGCCGATGCCAACAAGAGCGGCGCGATACCCAGCGCCATCCGCAAGATAGACGCCAATCGCCCGGTGTTACTGGTTATCCGCGCAAATGATAGCGAGCACGCCGCACACACGGCGTGGATGGACGAAATCCATAAAAAGACCGGCGGGAAATGCCTGTGGAATACATCGGGGGCGTGATCCGTATCCCGCGTACGGCCGTCAAAAGCAACGCCAGCAGTGCGAAGGCCATAGAGCGCATGGGATAACCGGCGCGCTTCGCGCGAGCGGCGGCGACCTTATAGGTATCTAAACGCCAACGCGGCGATGATGGTCGGCGGCAAGGCGGCCAAGAACAGGCCCATGGGATGCACGGCCGCATCGTCGAAGTGCCCGCGCAAGATTGCGATGCCCGCTGGATTGGGCGCGTTGGCAATGATGGTCAAACCGCCGCCCGTGACCGCCCCGGCGACCAAGGCGTACTTGAAGTCGTCGGACAGTCCTTCGACCAGCGAGCCGAGGTAGGTCAGTGCCGCGTTGTCGGTGAAAGCCGTCAAAACGGCCGCACCATAGAACACCGCGTCACTGCTCATGCTCATCAGCACCGGCTGCAACCACCATTGCTGCTGCCCACCCAAAACGATCAGTCCCGCCAGAAAGAAGGCAACCAACAGCCCTTCACGCATGATCAAGGGGTCTTGATGACGTTGATAGGCATGGGCTACACCGAGGAAAAAGAGAAACAGACCCATGAACATCGCCGGGTGATGAGCGAACATGATGACGCCCACGAGGAACGCCAGGTGGACCAATACCAAGACTAAAGGCACTGCGTCACTGCCGCCGCCGCCTGCTGGCGACAGTTGGCCCAACTCCTTGCGGAACAGTAGCGTAGCGCCCAGGGCATTCACTACGACGGCGATGGCGGCCTTCCAGCCGAACGTCGACATCATGAATCCGATGTCCCAGCCCCATTTTCCAGCGACCATCAACACCGGCGGTGCGGCGAACGGTGTCAGGGTGCCACCGATGGAGATATTGACGAACAGCACGCCCAGCGTTGCGTATTTCAAGCGCGAAGAAATGCCGCGCGCGTAGATGCGCTCGGCCAGGATCAGGGCGGCCAGCGTCATGGCCGCGGGCTCGGTGATGAACGACCCCAAGAGGGGCACCAGCGCCAAAACGGTGAAATAGAAACCCATGCTGCCGGGCAAGGGGATGATGCGCGCCACCAGGCGCACGCCGGCCATTGCGGTTTGCAGGATAGGACGGGTACCCGCGATCACCATGATGGCAAACACAAACATCGGCTCGGTGAAGTTGCGTGAGTCGAGGTAGCGCGTTGCCACCGTTGTACCATCGGTGACGAACATCGCCACGACCAGAACCAAGGCCCAGAAGCCAAACACCACTTCGACTTCGCCCAGCAAGTGCCACAATCCGGCATGGGCGGGCCGGGTATGCGCCAAGTGCTCGAAGAACTTGGTGGCGAAGGTGTGCAGGATGGCAATGGCAAACAGTACTGCGCCGATCAGTTGGATGGTGGTTGCTGTCATACACTTTTCCTCGGCGCGTCTAACAAAATGAAAATGCACACTGC
>JANOTM010000310.1:0-1638 GCA_031416355.1 Gammaproteobacteria bacterium | reverse complement strand
AACTGGCAGACTATTGCTGTATCCGATCTGCCTCTATTTCATGATTTTTTCCCGCGGCGGGCGGCGCGCATCGCGCCAGTATCTGACGCGGGTACTAGGGCGGCGTGCCACGTTATTGCATGTGTTTAATCATCACTACACCTTTGCCGCCACGCTCATGGATCGCGCTTTTCTATTTGCCGGCCGCTACCGGATGTTCGATCTAAAAAAACACGGCCTAGAGGTGATGCTTCCGCTCCTAAACAGCAAGCGCGGCATTCTATTGTTGGGTGCGCACATGGGCAGTTTTGACCTAGTGCGGATCGAAGGCGAAGCGGCATACGGCACGGTGGTCAATATGATGATGTACGAGGATAACGCGCGCAAAGTCAACACCGTCATCGCAAGCCTGGGCGGTAAGGAACACATGCGCGTGATTCCTGTAGGCGGCATCGACGCGCTGTTGCGCGCTCAGGAGCGGGTCGAGCAGGGCGAGATGATAGCCATACTGGCGGATCGCGCGGTCGCCAACGATCGTACCGTGCGGGTACCGTTTTTTGGTAAAGAGGCGATGTTCCCCGCCGGCCCCATATTACTCGCCAACGCCCTGAAGGTACCCGTGGTGCTATTTTTTGGAATTTATAAGGGCGGCAATCGCTATGAAGAATACTTCGAGCTTTTCGCCCCAGAGATCAACCTCGGGCGCGCAACACGCCAGAAGGAATTGGAGGCGTGGGTCCAGCGCTATGCCGCACGTCTGGAGCATTACTGCCGGTTGGCGCCTTACAATTGGTTCAACTTTTTTGATTTTTGGGCGCAGAATCCAGGAGGATCGAACCGCCGGCCGTGCGCAACCCGAACTCCCTTGCATGCACCGCCGGATGATATAGAGGGCGATATCCACAGGACGACCATGTGACGCCGCTGGTCCTTACTACATACACCGCGGTTAACAGCCTCGGTTACGGCGTCGATGCGGTATACGCCGCCTTGGCTTTAGGCCGCAGCGGGCTGGCACCGTGCACCTTCGAGCAGGTGGGCCTCAAGACCTACGCCGGCGAAGTTGCCGGCCTCGACGAGCTGCCTATCACCGGTGCGCTCGCGGAGTTTGACTGTCGTAACAATCGCCTCGCCCAGGCGGCGTTGTGCCAGGACGATTTTGCGCAGCAGGTGGCGCAGGCGCGCAGCCGTTACGGCGCCGCCCGCATCGGTGTCATCGTCGGCACCAGTACCTCGGGCATACTCGAGACCGAGCATGCCTATCAGCGGCGCGCCCCCCACACCGGCGCGCTGCCCGCGGATTACCGGTTTCATTCCACCCACAATCTTTATGCCAGCGCCGAATACACCCGCCGCTATTTAGATCTGGAAGGTCCGGCGGCCATGGTATCCACGGCGTGCTCCTCCAGCGCCAAGGTATTCGCGGCGGCCTGGCGTTGGATGGCCTTGGCGTTGTGCGATGCGGTGGTGGTGGGTGGTGTCGACAGCCTGTGTCTAAACACCCTGTATGGTTTCTCTTCCCTCGATTTGGTCGGACGCGTGCCATGCCAGCCGTGCGACGCACAGCGCGGCGGTATTTCCATAGGCGAGGCCGCCGGTTACGCCCTGCTGGAATGGCCACAACATGCACGCCGGCACAGTGGCGTGGCGTTACTCGGT